>NZ_BLIN01000003.1:1500000-1711507 GCF_009811555.1 Streptomyces caniferus
GACCGGCCCGACGCGCCCGCGGAACCCACCCAGTTGACCCTGATCTGACCGGCCCCTGCCCCGTCCGAGCCGGAAGCCTCGCCCCCTGACACCCGGGACAAGGTCAGGCGCCCCCGGAAAAGGGGACGCGCCATCCTCCGACGGGCTCCTACCCTCTGCGGCATGGAGGGATCCGATGAGCGGAGCCGGGCGCAGCCGCCGCGCCCGGTACGCGTACGAGAGATGACCGAGGCCGATATCGACGCGGTCTCGGCGGTGCGGGTCCGCGGCTGGCAGGCCGCCTACCGCGGGCTGATGCCGCAGGCGTATCTGGACGCGATGACTGTGGCGGCGGACGCGGAGCGACGGCGGTCGTGGTTCGGGCGCCGATCGCCCGAGGTGGCGGATCTGGTGGCCGAGCGGGACGGCGAGGTCGTCGGATGGGCGTGCGTCGGGCCGGCCCGGGACCCCGATATCGCCCCGGGGCCCCTGGAGTTGCCGGCACCGCGGCCGACCGCGGGCGAGCTGCTCGCCCTCTACGTGTCGCCCGTCCTGATCGGCACCGGCGTGGGGCGGGCGCTGCTGGCCGCCGGCACCGCCCGCGCACGGGCGAGCGGCTACCTCGCGCTGTATCTGTGGGTGGTACGCGGCAACACCCGCGCCCTGCGGTTCTACGAACGGGCCGGTTTCGTGCCGGACGGGGCGCAGGAGGCGTACGAGGTGGGCGGCCGCAGTGTCCCCGAGCTGCGCTACCGGCGCCCGCTGACGCCCGAACCGGAACCGCCGCCGCCACCGGTCCCCTCCCCCCGCTCCGGGCCCTGACCCGGCCCGCCGTCTCCCACCGCCCCGGTACCGGCCTCCGCCGGTACGTCCTCGTGCACCCCCAGCCGTGCCAGCGATGCCGCCGCCGCGGCCGCCAGCCGGGGATGGGCGACGGCCGCGGTGAGCGCGGGGACCGCGCGCCGGTCGCCCAGTGCGCCCAGCCCCTCGACACAGGCGAGCGCCACCCGCCAGTAGGGGTTGTGCGGGGTCAGCAGCCGCTCCAGGGTCGCGATCAGCGCGGGCACGGACTGCGGTGCGCGGAGTTCGGCGAGCAGCCGGACGGGGTGCAGGGCGTAGGCGGTGCGCAGCGGGTTGGTAGCGAGCGCGGCGGCGGCGCGGGCGGTACGGGGGTCGCCCAGGCGGCCCAGGGCGTGGGCGGCGGTGGCGCAGCGCACCGGGTCGCGGTAGTTCAGCAGCAGGACGAGCGTCTCGAAGGCCCGCTTGTCGCCGGCGCAGCCGAGGATGAAGGCGGCGATCTCCCTGGCCCACAGCGGACGTTCGACGGCGACCAGCATCCGGGCCAGTTCCTCCCGCCCGGCCGGGGTGTTCTTGCGGGCCAGCCCCAGCAACCGTTCGTAGGCGACCAGATCCTGTGGGGAGCGGAGTTCGGCCCGCACCCGGTCCGTCAACTCGTGGAATTCCTCTTCCATTTGCCGATCCCCTCCCGCCGGGCCGCCCCGGTTCCCGCGACGTGGCCTGCACCACAGCCTAATGACCCTCGCTACCCCTGGCGCTCTGGTTACTCACCGGTTAACCTGCTGGAACGAGCAGCACCACTGCTCGGGCGGCCTGGTGACGCAGCCGCCACAGAGTGAAGTCGGTTCGGCACAGCACAACATCAGTACGGAGCACACGGCACGGCCCCGGGACAGGGCCCGCCGCAAGCTCCCGCACCGCCGGCGTTCCCGCAGCGCTGCGGCTCCCGCGGTTCACCGCCGCCCTTCCGCCGCCGCGTACGACAGGTCCCGCGCCGCGCGGATACCCCTCAGTCGTCACTTCTCCCCTGTATTCAGGGGAACACCCTCAGGAGTCTCGCGATGGGCCCTCAGTCCACCCCAGATCTCTCAACTGAAGCCTCCCCCCTGTCCCTTTCCACCGTGGCCGTCGTCGGCCTGGGCACCATGGGTACCGGTATCGCCGAGGTGCTGACCCGGGCCGGCCGCGAGGTCATCGGTATCGACACCGACGAGGCCGCGGCCCGCAACGCCGTCACGGCCCTCGAAGCCGCCACCACCCGCGCCGTGCAGCGCGAGCGGATCACCGAACGGGAGCGGCAGGACATCCTGGCCCGGTTCCGCACCTTCACCGATCTGCAGGCCGCCGCGGACGCCGATCTCGTCATCGAGGTCGTGCCCGAGGACTACGAGCTCAAGCGGCAGGTCTTCGCCGGGCTCGACGCCGTGGTCCGCCCGGACACCATCCTGGCCACCGGCACCAACGCGCTGTCCGTGACCCGCCTGGCCGCCGATTCGCAGCGCCCCGAGCGGGTGCTCGGTGTGCACTTCTTCAACCCCGCACCGGCCATGAAGCTGGTCGAGGTGGTCTCCTCCGTGCTCACCGCGCCGACCGCGGTCGCCGCCGTCACGGAGCTGGCCCACGCCCTGGGCAAGGACCCGATCGCGGTGGGTGACCGCGCCGGCTTCGTCGCGGACGGCCTGCTGTTCGGCTATCTGAACCAGGCCGCGGCGATGTACGAGTCCAAGTACGCCACCCGCGAGGACATCGACGCCGCGATGCGGCTCGGCTGCGGTCTGCCCATGGGCCCGCTGGCGCTGCTCGACCTGATCGGCGTGGACACCGCGCGGACGGTCCTGGAGGCGATGTACGCCGACTCCCAGGACCGGCTGCACGCCCCCGCGCCGATCCTGGGCCAGCTGGCCGAGGCGGGGCTGACCGGCCGCAAGGCGGGCCGCGGCTTCTACACGTACGACGCCCCGGGCGGCAGCACGGTCGTGCCGGACGCGGAGAGCCCGGCGGACGCCGATGAGCTCGCCGGCGGGCGCACGGTCAGCAGCGTCGGCGTGGCCGGCTCCGGGACGATGGCCAGCGGTATCGCGGAGGTCTTCGCCAAGGCGGGCTTCAAGGTCGTGCTGGCCGCCCGCAGCCCGGAGAAGGCGGAGAAGGCCAAGGCCAGGATCGCCAAGTCGCTGGGCCGCTCCGTGGACAAGGGCCGGCTGAGCGCCGAGGCCCGGGACACCGCGCTGGCGGCGATCACGCCGGCCGGGTCGCTGGACGCGTTCGCTGACGTGGACCTCGCGGTCGAGGCGGTGGCCGAGGACCTGGCGGTCAAGCAGGAGCTGTTCAAGACCCTGGACAAGGTCTGCAAGCCGGGCGCCGTCCTGGCCACCACCACCTCGTCGCTGCCGGTCGTGGCCTGCGCCCGCGCCACCTCGCGCCCCGAGGACGTCATCGGGATGCACTTCTTCAACCCGGCGCCCGCCATGAAGCTGGTGGAGGTGGTCCGGACGGTCCTGACGGCCGACGATGTCCACGCCACCGTGCGGGCGGTCTGCGCCAAGGTCCGCAAGCACCCCGTGGACTGCGGCGACCGGGCCGGATTCATCGTGAACGCGCTGCTGTTCCCGTACTTGAACAACGCGATCAAGATGGTCGAGGAGCACTACGCGACCCTGGACGACATCGACGCCGCCATGAAGCTCGGCGGCGGGTACCCGATGGGCCCGTTCGAACTCCTCGACGTGGTCGGCCTGGACGTCTCCCTGGCCATCGAGAAGGTGCTGCACGCGGAGTTCCGCGATCCCGGGCTGGCCCCGGCGCCGCTGCTGGAGCACCTCGTCGCCGCGGGCTGCCTCGGCCGCAAGACCGGCCGCGGCTTCCGTGAGTACGCCCGGCGCTGACGCGTGGCGGCACCCCGGCCCGGCCGGGGGAGGGTGGGGTGGACTGCTGGAACCGGACGGCGGTCCACCCCCGCTCACGGGGACAAGCGCCGTACCTCATGCCGCAGGTCGCGTAAATATGCAGTACCGTCCCCACATGTCCCAGCCCGCTCGCACGCCGCCTTCCGACACCACCGACACCGCGACTCCCGGTACCCGCCGGGCGGCGGCGCAACGGCTCAAAATGCGCCGCGAATTGTCGGCGGCGGCGATGGAACTGTTTGCGACCAAGGGCTACGAGGCGACGACGGTCGACGAGATCGCGGCGGCCGCGGGCGTCGCCCGGCGGACTTTCTTCCGCCACTTCCGCTCCAAGGAAGAGGCGATCTTCCCCGACCACGACGACACCCTCGTCCGCGCTGAGGCCGTCCTGGACGCCGCTCCGCCGCACGAGAACCCTCTGGACACGGTCTGCCGCGGCATCAAGGAGGTCATGCGGATGTACGCGGCCTCCCCGGCCGTGTCGGTGGCCCGCTACCGCCTGACCCGCGAGGTCCCCACCCTGCGGGAGGCCGAGATCGCCTCGGTGGCCCGCTACGAGCGGCTGTTCACCCGCTATCTCCTGGGCCACTTCGACGAGGGCGCCCACCGCGAGGGCGACGACGATCCGCTGCTCGCCGAGGTCGCCGCGTCCGCCGTGGTCACCGCGCACAACCACGTACTGCGGCGCTGGCTGCGGGCCGACGCCCAGGGCGATGTCGAGGCACAGCTCGACCACGCCTTCGAGATCGTCCGGGAGACCTTCGGGGCCGGCATCGGCGCGGGCCGCACCGGCAGCGGGGAGAACCCCCCGGCGGCCGTCTCGCGGGAGGGCGAGGTGCTGGTCGCGGTGGCCCGCACGGACGCCCCGCTGGACGAGGTCATGCGCACCATCCGCAAGGCCATCAAGGAACACAAGTAACGGCTCTCCGGCCGCAACCGGACAGGAACGCGGCCCGGCGCCCTTGGGCGGACCGGGCCGCGACACGGATGGCGTAACGCCCTCCCTGCGCACTCTGCGCACATACGACACTTCTTTGCGTCATCACCAGGGCTCCCATCGGCCCTCTTTCGCTCATGCGTGCCGCCCAGATGACATCTGAGAGAAATTCTTGGCACTCAGTGTCTTGTCGCCTGGCACGCGGTGTCATACGTTGAAGGTGTCCGGGCGGCCGGCGTGCTGAGATCCAACGCGCGCCGGCTGTCCCACCAGCCGTACGCGGCTGTCCGCCCGGATGCCTGCGTCACAGGCACATCCCAGCTGCCCGCTGGGCACCGCGCTCACCAGCGCTGCCAGGCTTCGCGGCCGACGGCTCTGCGACCCCCGCAGAGGCGACGGAAGCGGCGCCGCCCCGGCCGAACCGACGGCACCACCTCTGCACCACCCCCGACGTTCCCCCCAAGCCGTTTCCCTCAACGGTTCCCCGAGCTCGCCGTTCCGGTCGGGCCGGGGAGGCCCCAACCGCCGGAGGCACCCCGTGAACGAAATCCTGGACGCAATCCTTGCGCCTGACACCACCAGCGCCGACTTCGCCGGCCTGACCCTCCCCGAGTCCTACCGCGCGGTGACCGTGCACAAGGACGAGGCCGAGATGTTCGCCGGTCTGGAGAGCAAGGAGAAGGACCCCCGCAAGTCGCTGCACGTCGACGACGTGCCGGTGCCCGAACTGGGACCGGGCGAGGCGCTGGTGGCCGTGATGGCCTCCTCCGTGAACTACAACTCCGTGTGGACCTCGATCTTCGAGCCGGTGTCGACGTTCGGGTTCCTGGAGCGCTACGGCAAGCTCTCCCCGCTCACCAAGCGGCACGACCTCCCGTACCACGTCATCGGCTCCGACCTGGCCGGCGTGGTCCTGCGCACCGGGCCCGGTGTCAACGCCTGGGGCCCCGGTGACGAGGTCGTCGCGCACTGCCTGTCCGTCGAGCTGGAGTCCTCCGACGGCCACAACGACACCATGCTCGACCCCGAGCAGCGGATCTGGGGCTTCGAGACCAACTTCGGCGGCCTGGCCGAGATCGCACTGGTCAAGTCCAACCAGCTGATGCCCAAGCCCCAGCACCTGAGCTGGGAGGAGGCGGCGTCGCCCGGCCTGGTCAACTCGACCGCCTACCGCCAGCTCGTCTCGCAGAACGGCGCCGGCATGAAGCAGGGCGACAACGTCCTGATCTGGGGCGCGAGCGGCGGGCTCGGCTCGTACGCCACCCAGTTCGCGCTGGCCGGCGGCGCCAACCCGATCTGCGTGGTCTCCTCCGACCAGAAGGCGGAGATCTGCCGGAAGATGGGCGCCGAGGCGATCATCGACCGCAACGCCGAGGGCTACAAGTTCTGGAAGGACGAGCACAACCAGGACCCCAAGGAGTGGAAGCGCTTCGGCAAGCGCATCCGCGAGCTGACCGGCGGCGAGGACGTGGACATCGTCTTCGAGCACCCCGGCCGGGAGACCTTCGGCGCGTCCGTGTACGTCACGCGCAAGGGCGGCACCATCGTCACCTGCGCCTCGACCTCCGGCTACAACCACCAGTACGACAACCGCTACCTGTGGATGTCGCTGAAGCGGATCGTCGGCTCGCACTTCGCCAACTACCGCGAGGCGTGGGAGGCCAACCGCCTGATCTCCAAGGGCAAGATCCACCCGACGCTGTCGAAGACGTACAGCCTCGAGGAGACCGGACAGGCGGCGTACGACGTGCACCGCAACCTCCACCAGGGCAAGGTCGGCGTGCTGGCACTGGCCCCCGAGGAGGGCATGGGCGTGCGCGACGAAGAAATGCGCGCCAAGCACCTCGACGCCATCAACCGGTTCCGGAACGTCTGAGGCGACTCGGACCTCCGGACCAGGAAGATACGGGCCTGATATGACTGAGCGTCAGAAGGATCGTCCGTGGCTGATGCGGACCTACGCCGGCCACTCCACCGCCGAGGCGTCCAACGAGCTGTACCGGCGTAATCTCGCCAAGGGCCAGACGGGCCTGTCGGTCGCGTTCGACCTCCCGACGCAGACCGGTTACGACCCCGACCACATCCTCGCCCGCGGCGAGGTCGGCCGGGTCGGGGTCCCGGTGTCCCACCTCGGCGACATGCGACGGCTGTTCCAGGACATACCCCTGGACCAGATGAACACCTCGATGACCATCAACGCGACGGCCATGTGGCTGCTGGCGCTGTACGAGGTGGTCGCCGAGGAGCAGGGCGCCGACGTCTCCAAGCTGTCGGGGACGACGCAGAACGACATCGTCAAGGAGTACCTCTCGCGCGGGACGCACGTCTTCCCGCCGGGGCCCTCCCTGCGGCTGACCACCGACATGATCACGTACACGGTGGCGCACATCCCCAAGTGGAACCCGATCAACATCTGCAGCTACCACCTGCAGGAGGCGGGTGCCACCCCGGTCCAGGAGATCGCCTACGCCATGTCCACCGCCATCGCGGTGCTCGACGCGGTGCGGGACTCCGGACAGGTGCCGGCGGAGAAGTTCGGCGATGTCGTGGCCCGTATCTCGTTCTTCGTGAACGCCGGCGTCCGCTTCGTCGAGGAGATGTGCAAGATGCGCGCCTTCGGCCGCATCTGGGACAAGATCACCCGTGAGCGCTACGGCATCGAGAACGAGAAGCAGCGCCGGTTCCGCTACGGCGTCCAGGTCAACTCGCTCGGCCTGACCGAGGCGCAGCCGGAGAACAACGTCCAGCGGATCGTCCTGGAGATGCTGGCCGTCACGCTCTCCAAGGACGCCCGCGCCCGCGCCGTGCAGCTCCCCGCCTGGAACGAGGCGCTGGGGCTGCCGCGGCCCTGGGACCAGCAGTGGTCGCTGCGCATCCAGCAGGTGCTGGCGCACGAGAGCGATCTGCTGGAGTACGAGGACATCTTCGCCGGTTCGCACGTCATCGAGGCCAAGGTGGAGGCCCTGGTCACCGACTGCCTCGCCGAGATCGAGCGGATCCAGGAGATGGGCGGCGCGATGGCCGCGGTGGAGTCCGGCTACCTCAAGTCGCAGCTGGTCACCGCGCACGCCGAGCGGCGGGCCCGGATCGAGGCCGGCGACGAGAAGATCGTCGGCGTCAACTGCTTCGAGGGCACCGAGCCCAACCCGCTCACCGCGGACCTCGACACCGCCATCATGACCGTCGACCCGGCCAACGAGGCACGGGTGGTCCAGGCGCTGCACGACTGGCGGGACAACCGCGACGAGGGGCGCGCCCAGGAGGCGCTGTCGGTCCTGAAGAAGACCGCGGCCGGTGACGGCAACCTCTTCGCCGCCACCGTGGAGTGCGCACGCGCCGGTGTGACGACCGGCGAGTGGGCCTGGGCGCTGCGGGACGTCTTCGGCGAGTTCCGCGCCCCCACGGGCGTCTCCAGCGCCCCGCTGGCGGTCGCCGCCGAGGAGGGCAGCCCGCTCGCCGCGGTCCGCGAGAAGGTCGCCAAGACCGCCGCCGAACTCGGCAGCGGGAAGCTGCGGCTGCTGGTCGGCAAGCCCGGCCTGGACGGCCACAGCAACGGCGCCGAGCAGATCGCCGTACGGGCCCGGGACGCCGGCTTCGAGGTGATCTACCAGGGCATCCGGCTGACCCCGGAGCAGATCGTCTCGGCCGCGGTCGCCGAGGACGTGCACTGCGTGGGCCTGTCGATCCTGTCCGGCTCGCACGCCGAGCTGGTGCCGGACGTACTGGCCCGGCTGCGGCGCACCGGCGTCGACACCACTCCCGGGCCGGGCGGCCCTCCCATACCGGTCATCGTCGGCGGCATCATTCCCTCCGCCGATGCGACCGCGCTCCGGGAAGCCGGAGTGGCGGCCGTGTTCACCCCTAAGGACTTCGGTATTACGGAGATCATCGGCCGTATCGTCGACGAGATCCGGAAAGCGAACCAGCTCGACCCCCTGGAGGTCCCCGCATGACAGCGCCCGTCAACCGGCTGCGGCCCCGCCGCTCGTGTCTCGCGGTCCCCGGCAGCAACCCGCGCTTCCTGGAGAAGGCCCAGGGCCTCCCCGCCGACCAGGTCTTCCTGGACCTGGAGGACGCCTGCGCGCCGCTCGCCAAGGAGGGCGCCCGGCACCACATCGTCGAGGCGCTGAACGGCGGCGACTGGGCCGGCAAGACCCGGGTCGTGCGGGTCAACGACTGGACGACGCACTGGACGTACCGGGACGTCATCACGGTCGTCGAGGGCGCGGGCCCCAACCTCGACTGCATCATGCTGCCGAAGGTCCAGGACGCCCAGCAGATCGTGGCGCTGGACCTGCTGCTGACGCAGATCGAGAAGACCATGGGCTTCGAGGTCGGCAGGATCGGCATCGAGGCGCAGATCGAGAACGCCAAGGGCCTGGTGAACGTCGACGAGATCGCCGGCGCCTCGCCGCGCCTGGAGACCATCATCTTCGGCCCGGCCGACTTCATGGCCTCCATCAACATGAAGTCCCTGGTGGTCGGCGAGCAGCCGCCCGGTTATGGGGCGGATGCCTATCACTACATTCTGATGCGCATTCTGATGGCGGCGCGCACCTACGATCTGCAGGCGATCGACGGCCCGTACCTTCAGATCAAGAACGTTGACGGGTATCGCGAGGTCGCCGGCCGCGCCGCCGCCCTCGGCTTCGACGGCAAGTGGGTGCTGCACCCGGGTCAGGTCGAGGCCGCCAACGAGGTGTTCTCCCCCTCCCAGGAGGACTACGACCACGCCGAGCTGATCCTGGACGCCTACGAGTGGCACACCTCGGAGGCGGGCGGAGCCAAGGGTTCCGCGATGCTCGGCGACGAGATGATCGACGAGGCGAGCCGGAAGATGGCGCTGGTCATCGCCGGCAAGGGCCGGGCCGCCGGCATGACCCGCACGTCCAAGTTCGAGGCCCCGGAGGCATAAGCACCATGCAGTTCGGCCGTACCTATGAAGAGTTCACCGTCGGCGATGTGTACAAGCACTGGCCCGGGAAGACCGTCACCGAATACGACGACCACCTCTTCTGCCTGCTCACCATGAACCATCACCCGCTGCACATGGACAGCAACTACGCGGAGCGGACCACCGATTTCGGGAAGAACGTCGTCGTCGGGAACTACATCTACTCGCTGCTGCTGGGCATGTCGGTGCCCGACGTCTCCGGAAAGGCCATCGCCAATCTGGAGATCGAGTCACTGAAGCACGTGGCGCCCACCTTCCACGGCGACACGATCTACGGCGAGACGACCGTGCTCGACAAGACGCCCTCCCGCTCCAAGACGGACCGCGGAATCGTGTACGTCGAGACCAAGGGCTACAAGCAGGACGGCACCCTGGTCTGCGTCTTCCGGCGCAAGGTCATGGTCCCCACGGCCACCTACATCAAGGAGCGCGGCGGCGAGCAGCCCGGCCGCCCGGAGCTGCAGGCCCCTCCGGCCAAGAAGGAGAAGTAGCCATGACCCGTCTCGCGCAGACCGAGGGCCTGACCGACATCCAGCGGGAAATCCTCTCCACCGTCCGCGACTTCGTGGACAAGGAGATCCTGCCGGTCGCCACGGAACTGGAGCACCGCGACGAGTACCCGTCGCAGATCGTCGAGGGCCTGAAGGAACTCGGCGTGTTCGGCCTGATGATCCCCGAGGAGTACGGCGGGCTGGGCGAGTCCCTGCTCACGTACGCGCTGACGGTCGAGGAGATCGCCCGCGGCTGGATGAGCGTCTCGGGCATCATCAACACCCACTTCATCGTGGCCTACATGCTCAAGCAGCACGGCACGCAGGAGCAGAAGGACTACTTCCTGCCGAAGATGGCGGCCGGTGAGATCCGCGGCGCCTTCTCGATGTCGGAGCCGGCGCTGGGGTCCGATGTTTCGGCCATTTCCTCCAAGGGCGTGCGGGACGGTGACGATTACGTCCTCAACGGCCAGAAGATGTGGCTCACCAACGGCGGTTCGTCCACGCTCGTCGCGGTCCTGTGCCGTACGGACGAGGGCCACCCGGAGGGCACCGCTCCGCACAAGTCGATGACGACCTTCCTCGTGGAGAAGGAAGCCGGCTTCGGCGAGGTGCGGCCCGGCCTGACCATTCCGGGCAAGATCGACAAGATGGGCTACAAGGGCGTCGACACCACCGAGCTGATCATGGACGGGCTGCGGATCCCGGCCGATCGGGTGCTCGGCGGCGAGACCGGACGTGGCTTCTATCACATGATGGACGGCGTCGAGGTCGGCCGGGTCAATGTGGCGGCCCGCGGCTGCGGTGTCGCCCAGCGCGCCTTCGAGCTGGGCGTTTCGTACGCACAGCAGCGACACACCTTCGGCAAGCCGATCGCGCAGCACCAGGCCATCCAGTTCAAATTGGCGGAAATGGCGACAAAGGTCGAAGCCGCGCATGCGATGATGGTTAATGCCGCTCGCAAAAAGGACTCGGGCCAGCGAAACGACCTCGAGGCGGGCATGGCGAAGTACCTGGCCTCCGAGTACTGCAAGGAGGTAGTGGAAGACGCTTTCCGCATCCACGGTGGCTACGGCTTCTCCAAGGAGTACGAGATCGAGCGGCTCTACCGCGAGGCCCCGATGCTCCTGATCGGCGAAGGCACCGCCGAGATCCAGAAAATGATCATTGGGCGACGGCTACTCGAGGAGTACCGGATCCAGGGGTGAACATCCCGTTTGCGCCACTTTGGCCTAGACGAAGATCACACCCCGTCATCGTTCTTCGGCCACGGATTGGCTCTGGCTCTTGGCCAGTTGCCGCTCGTAACCGATAGCATCCATGGAAAGCCGCCGTCCCCCGTATCCATACGCGGCATCCTCCGCTACGAAGGTCATCCATGCCCCACAGCCAATCCTCTGCACCACGCGGTCGCGTCCGCCTCGCGCGCGGAGCGTCGCCGTGGCTCCTGCCGACCGTTGCCACGGCAGCGGTCAGCCTCGCCCGGTCCCGCCGGTCGGGTCGCTGGGCCGCCGTTGCCGTGCCCACCACCGCACTGGCGGCGGGCATGCTGTGGTTCTTCCGCGACCCCGAGCGGGAGATCGCTCAGGGGCGGGTCATCTCTCCGGCCGACGGCGTGGTGCAGAGCATCATGCCGTGGAAGGACGGGCGCACCCGCGTCGCGATCTTCATGAGCCCGCTGAACGTCCACGTCAACCGCGCGCCGCTGGCCGGCACGGTGACGTCCGTGGAGCACATCCCCGGCGGGTTCGTCCCGGCGTTCAACAAGGAGAGCGAGAACAACGAGCGGGTGGTCTGGCACTTCGACACCGAGCTCGGCGACATCGAGATGGTGCAGATCGCCGGCGCGGTGGCCCGCCGTGTCGTCCCCTACGTGCCCCAGGGCACCAAGGTGGAGCAGGGTGAACGGATCGGGCTGATCCGGTTCGGCTCGCGGGTCGACGTCTACCTCCCGGAGGGCGTCGAGGCCGCGGTCGAGGTCGGCCAGGCCACCACCGCGGGGGTGACTCGTCTTGACCGTGATTGATCCCGAGACACAGGCGGGCTGGGCGCCCGAGACCGACGAGCACGAGGACGACATGCCGCTGTCCACGCGGCTGTCAATAGCGGACACCCTCACCCTCGGCAACGCGATCTGCGGGTTCATGGCCGTGTACTTCACGACCACCGGGGTCCTCATCCCGCACCTGACGGGCAACGAGGACGGCGGGATGGCCCGGCACAGCGCGGCGATGGCCGTGATCCTGATGCTGTTCGCGTCGGTCTTCGACCTCTTCGACGGGTTGGTGGCGCGCAAGCTGCGGGCCTCGGCGATGGGGGCCGAGCTCGACAACCTCTCCGACCTGATCAGCTTCGGCCTGGCGCCCGCGTACTTCGTCGTGACCTGGGGCATGGTCGCCCAGGACGCGAACCAGCGGGTGTCCGTGGTCGCGGCCGTCGTGGTGCTGCTGGCGGTGGTGCTCCGGCTCGCACGGTTCTCCTGCGTCCCGATGCGCGACGGCATGTTCCAGGGCATGCCGGGCCCGTTCGGCGCCCTGACGGTCGTCGCCATCGTGCTGCTGGAGCTGCCGTTCGTGCCGACGCTGCTGGCGATCATCGGGGTGGCCTGGCTGATGGTGAGCCGGGTCGAGTACCCCAAGCCCCGCGGCCGTCTCGCGGTGGCGATGCTCGGCTGGATCGTGCTCAGCATGGGCATGCTCACGGCCTGGGCGCTGGACGCCCCCGGCGGCCAGCTGCTGCTGCAGACCGGCTGCGCCTTGCAGGTGGTCATGGGCGCGATGATCCCGCTGTTCGCGACGGCCCGGAGGGTCAACACCTTCCGCGACAACCGCCGCGAGTCGCGGGCGGAGTCCCGCGCCGCACAGCTTCCCTAGCGGACATCGAACAACGCCGCGGGCCCCGAGCGAATTCTTTCGCTCGGGGCCCGCGGCGTTGTGGTGGGTGCGGCCCGCCGGGGGGCCGCACCGGGCCTCAGACCAGGAAGTCCCGCGCCAGCCGCTCCGCCGCCCGCTCCAGCAGCGGGCCGGCCTCGGCCATACAGCGCGCCGGGTCGGGCTCCAGGTCCGTCAGGGCGTAGGCCCGCCGGATGCCGGCCGCGCCGAGCGCCTCCTGCGGCAGCTGGAGGCGGCCGCAGACCGCGGCCACGTCCAGGCCCGCCGCCCGGGCCGCGGCGGCGACCCCGGCCGGCGCCTTGCCGTGCAGCGTCTGGGTGTCGAGCGAGCCCTCACCGGTGATGACGAAGGTGGCCTTCGCCAGCGCCGGGGCGAAGCCCAGGACGTCGAGCATCACGTCGATGCCCGGCCGGAACGTCGCGCCCAGGCCGACCAGCGCGCCGTAGCCGACCCCGCCCGCGGCGCCCGCGCCGGGCGCCAGGGCACCTTCCGCGGCCCTAGGGCCCACCGCGTGCCCCAGCACCTCGGCGTAGTGCGCCAGTGCGGCGTCGAGCGTGGCCACGTCCTCCTCGGTCGCGCCCTTCTGCGGGCCGTAGACCGCCGGGGCGCCCTTCGGGCCCGTGAGCGGGTTGTCGACGTCGCTGGCGAGCACGATCGTGGTCTTCGCGAGCCGGGGGTCCAGCCCCGACAGATCGGCCGTGGCGAGATCGCGCAGCGGGCCGCCGCCGGGGGCGACCGGCTCGCCGTCCGCGTCCAGGAACCGGGCGCCCAGCGCCGCGAGCATGCCGGCGCCGCCGTCGGTCGTGGCGCTGCCGCCGACGCCGAAGACGATCGAGGTCGCGCCCGCGTCGAGGGCCGCGAGCAGCAGTTCGCCGGTGCCGTAGGTGGTCGCCGTCAGGGGCGCGAAGACGCCCGCCGGGAGGTGCTGGAGCCCGGAGGCCTCCGCCATCTCCACCACCGCCGTGCCTCCCCCGGCCACTGCTGAGGGTGCCCCCTCGCGCAGCGCGAAGGTGGCCGTCACCGGCATACCGGTCGGGCCGGTGACCCGTGCCTCGTGGCGGGTGAAGCCGGCCGCGAGTGCCGCCGCGACCGTCCCGTCGCCGCCGTCCGCGACCGGGACGGCCGCGACGTCCAGACCGGGGACCACGCGCCGGAGACCGGCCGTGACGTGCTCGGCGACCTCGACGGCCGTCAGCGAGCCCTTGAATTTGTCCGCGGCGATCAGCACATGTGCTGTGGGTGTCCTTGCTGCGTCCGCCACCGTGTTTCCCCTTGCTTTCGTACGGGCAGTCGCGCCGCTGTGACCTTATCCGGCGAGGGGCCCGGCGAACAGGGCACTCTGATCGGCGGTGCTGCCGAGCGCCCCCGGGGTGCGCCGCGAAGATCCGCGCGACGGGCACGTCCGCGCAGCCGTTCCGTCTAGGCTCGCGCCGTGACCACCATGGACTACGCCACCTACATCGCCGGCCTGCCCCGCGTGCTCGCGGGCGCGGGGATGATCTTCCACGACGCGGAGGGCCGCCTTCTGCTCGTGGAGCCCAATTACCGCGACACCTGGATCCTGCCCGGCGGCACGGTCGAATCGGACCGCGGCGAGTCGCCCCGCCAGGCCGCCCGGCGCGAGACCGCCGAGGAGATCGGCCTGGACGTCGAGCCGGGCCCGCTGCTCGCCGTCGACTGGGTACGCGGCAAGGACCGTCCGCCGCGGGTGTCGTACCTCTACGACGGCGGGGTGCTGGACGCCGCGCAGTTGTCCGCGATCCGCGTCCAGGAGACGGAGCTGCTGTCCTGGCGCATGGTGCACTGGGACGAGGCCCAGACCCTGGTGAACCGGGAGATGGCGCTGCGCCTCGGTGCCGCCCTGAAGGCCCTCGCGGAGGGCCGCGGACCGGCGGAACTGGAGGACGGGGTGCCACCGGCCGGGGGCTGACGGGCGCGGAGCCGGCCGGGAGGGCCCGGGGCGGCGGAACGGGCCGGGAAGGGCACGGCTGACGGGGCGTCGGAGCGGGCCGGAAAATGGTGTGTGGATCAGGTATTTGGTTGACAAGCTGAGGGCATGAACCGACCGCATGACCCCGCCCCCGGCGCCTCCCCCGCGCCCCGGGCGACCGACTGGATCGCCACCCCCGTCACCGCGGACCTCCTGCGCGGCGCGCTCGACCTGGAGCGCACCGAGCACGGTGTGCTGCCGCACCGGCTGCCGGCCCGGGCCCGCGCCCAGTGTGCCGACGGGCAGCTGGCCATGGCGGAGGCCCAGCCCTCCGGCGTACGGCTGGTGTTCCGTACCCGGGCCGCCGCCATCGAGCTGGACACGCTCCGGACCAAGATGGCCTACCAGGGGGCGCCGCCCCGCCCCGACGGCGTGTACGACCTGCTCGTCGACGGCAGTCTGGCCGGCCAGGCCTCGGTGACCGGCGGCAACGTCCTGATGGTGGACATGACCACCGGGACCGCGGAAACCCGGCCCGGCCCGGTCGGCACCGTCCGGTTCACCGGTCTGCCCGACCGGGTGAAGGACGTCGAGATCTGGCTGCCGCACAACGAGATCACCCAGCTGGTCGCCCTGCGCACCGACGCTCCCGTCGAGGCCGTGCCGCCGGGGGGCCGCAGGGTGTGGCTGCACCACGGCAGTTCGATCAGCCACGGCTCCGACGCCGCGAGCCCCACCACGACCTGGCCCGCCCTGGCCGCCTCCCTCGGCGACGCGGAACTGATCAACCTCGGTCTGGGCGGCAGCGCCCTGCTCGATCCGTTCACCGCCCGCGCTCTGCGCGACACCCCCGCCGACCTGGTCAGCGTCAAGATCGGCATCAATCTGGTCAACACCGACCTGATGCGGCTGCGCGCCTTCACCCCAGCTGTCCACGGCTTCCTCGACACCGTCCGCGAGGGACACCCCACCACGCCGCTGCTGGTCGTCTCGCCGATCCACTGCCCCATCCACGAGGACACCCCCGGGCCCAGCGCCCCGGACTTCAGCAACCTCGGAGCGGGAAAACTGCAGTTCCGGGCCGCGGGGGACCCTGCGGAGCGCGCCGCCGGGAAGCTGACGCTGGGTGTCATCCGCGAGGAGCTCTCCCGCATCGTGAAGCAGCGGGCGGCCGACGACCCCCACCTGCACTACCTCGACGGCCTCGGCCTCTACGGCGAGGCGGACTTCGCCGAGCTGCCGCTGCCCGACCAGCTCCACCCGGACGCCGCCACCCACCGCCGCATCGGCGCACGCTTCGCCGAGCTGGCCTTCGGCACCGGGGGTGCCTTCGCCGCCCGGCCGGCCTGAGCGAGCCGGCCGACGGCGGTGAGGAGGCCGAGCTGGTCGGATCCGCGCCGGTCAGGCGGGGGATGACGGCCCGGACCTCCGCGGCCGGGCGACGGAGGCGGGCCGCGGGGTGGGCGCAGCCGTCGGGACGAAGAGGCTCAACCGGTGGGTCGTGGGGTGGGTCAACCGCCCGCAGAGCGTGTCCAGTCGGACCGCCGGCCAGTCGCGTCGCCCCCCCCGCTCCCTGATCCACCATGATCCGAACGACACCCCCTAGGCTGGCCGGATGGACGCCATCGCCGCAAAAGTCGCTCAGGTACCGGGAGTTGTCGGGGTGATGCTCGGCGGAAGCCGGGCACGGGGCACCCATCGGCCGGACTCCGACTGGGACCTCGGGGTCTACTACCGGGGCGCGCCGGATCTGGCGGCCCTGGAGGAGCTGGCCGCGGAGGTGACGGGCGGCCCCGTCGAGGTGTACGGGCCGGGCGCCTGGGGCGCATGGGTCAACGGCGGGGCCTGGCTCGTCCTGCCCGACGGCAGCGCTGTGGACTGGATCCTGCGGGACGTCGACCGGGTGCGGCAGGTGTGGGACGAGTGCCGCGAGGGCCGCTTCGAGATCGGCGTACAGGCCGGGCACCCGCACGGCTTCTGGTCCCCCGCCTACCCGGGCGAGGCGGCGCTGGGCCGGGTGCTCGCCGACACCGACGGGGAGCTGGCCCGCCTCCGGCAGGAGACCCGTACCTATCCCGAGGCCCTGCGCAAGGCGCTGACCGGCAACGCGGTCTGGGACGCGGGGTTCTCGGTGGCGATGGCGGGCAAGTCGTACCAGGCGCTGGACGTGCTGCATGCGGCCCTGTGTCTGTCCCGCGCCGTCGGCGACCTCGTCCAGGCGCTGCACGCCCATCACCGCGTCTGGTGTCTCAACGAGAAGGGCGCGCTGGCGGCGGCCTCGGCGATGCCGGAGACACCGCGCGGCTTCGGTGCCCGTGCCACCACTCTGCTCGGCGGCATCGGGCGCGGGGAAGCGGAGTTGAAGCATGCGCTGGAGACGGCTACGGAGCTGGTCGACGAGGTGCGTGAGGTGGTCGGGGGCTGAGGCGCGGGCCCGTCACCCGCACTCCTCCGCCGGGAACAGGGCCTCCTCCGTCCGCTCGAAGGCGAGCAGCCGGCGCTTGCGGTCGAGCCCGCCGCCGTAGCCGGTGAGGCTGCCGTTGGCGCCGACGACGCGATGGCAGGGGACGATGATGCCGACCGGGTTGCGCCCGTTGGCCAGACCGACCGCGCGGGCCGCCGTCGGGACGCCGAGCCGTGCGGCGAGTTGCCCGTACGTGAGGGTCTCGCCGTACGGGATGGTGCACAGCGCCGCCCAGACGCGGCGCTGGAAGGGCGTGCCGCGCAGGGCGAGCGGCAGGTCGAAGGTGGTCGACTCACCGCGGAAGTAGGCCCGGAGCTGGGCGATGGCCGCGGCGAACGGCGGCTCGCCGGGGCCCGCGGGATCGCCGAAGGTCTCCTGGGGCGGGCGGTGGCGCTGGTCGGTCATGTAGAGGCCGGTGAGGGACTCGCCGGCGGCGACCAGGGTGAGCGGGCCCACCGGGGTGCCGTCCAGGACGGTGTGGGTGCGGGGCGCGTCGGGCGCGGGTGCGTGAACGGTCATGGCTGTGGGCTCAGTTCGTCGGGAGGTGGTTGATGGGGTGGTCGTCGGTCGCCCAGAGGTACTGGACGGCGTAGGCGCGCCAGGGGCGCCAGAGCGCGGAGTGCCGGGTGAGGGCCGCCGGGGTGTGCGGCAGGCCGAGCCCGGCGGCCGCACGGCGCAGCCCGAGGTCGGTCGGGGTGAAGGCGTCCGGGTCGCCGAGGGCGCGCATGGCGATGCATTCGACGGTCCAGGGGCCGATGCCCGGCAGTGCCGCGAGACGGTCGCGGGCCTCGTCCCGGTCGCTGCCGACGCCCAGTTGCAGCGCGCCCGAGCCGAGTGCGGCGATCACGCCGGTGAGGGTGGCCCGGCGGGTGCGGGGCATCGCCAGCGACTCCGGGTCCAGCCCGGCGAGCGCGGCGGCGGACGGGAAGAGGTGGCTGAGGCCGCCGCCCGGATCGTCGACCCGTTCGCCGTGCGCCCGGACCAGCCGTCCGGCGTGGGTGCGGGCCGCCGCGGTGGACACCTGCTGGCCCAGGACGGCGCGGACCGCGAATTCCTCGGCGTCGACCGTACGCGGGACCCGTCGTCCCGGTGCCTTGTCGACGAGGGGTGCCAGCAGCGGGTCCTCGTGGAGCAGGCCGTCGACGGCCTCCGGGTCCGCGTCGAGGTCGAGCATCCGGCGGCAGCGGGCGATGGCTCCGGCCAGGTCGCGCAGATCGGTGAGGGAGAGACGGCAGTCGATGTGGTCGGGGCGCGGTGCGAGGGCGACGATGCCGTGCCCGTAGGGGAGGCTCAGGGTCCGGCGGTAGGCGCCGTCCCGCCACTCCTCGACCCCGGGGACCGCGGTGGCGGCGAGGTGCCCGAAGAGGTTGTCGGGGTTGAGCGGCTGCCGGAAGGGGAGCCGCAGCGCCAGCGAGCCGGGCACCGCCGCACGGGGCCCCGGCCTGGCGCGCTGCCGCAGCTCCGTCGGGGACAGCGCGAAGACTTCCCGCACCGTCTCGTTGAAGCTGCGGATGCTGGCGAAACCGGCGGCGAAGGCGATCTCGGCCATCGGCAGCGCGGTGGTCTCCACCAGGAGCCTCGCGGTCTGGGCGCGCTGGGCACGGGCCAGGGCGAGCGGCCCCGCCCCCAGCTCCGCCAGCAGCTGGCGCTCGATCTGCCGGGGGCTGTAGCCGAGCCGGGCCGCGAGTCCGGGGACGCCCTCACGGTCGACGATGCCATCGGCGATCAGCCGCATGGCGCGGGCGACGAGGTCGGCCCGCTCGTTCCACTCCGGGGAGCCCGGGCTGGCGTCCGGGCGGCACCGCTTGCAGGCCCGGAACCCGGCCTGCTGGGCGGCGGCCGCGCTCGGGTAGAAACGCATGTTCTCCGGCTTGGGCGGCACCACGGGGCAGCTGGGACGGCAGTAGATACGCGTGGTGAGCACGGCCGTGTAGAACCAGCCGTCGAAGCGGGCATCCTTGGACTGCACGGCGCGCAGACAACGCTCGGTGTCGGTGTGCATGACCTCAGGATTGCTCAGTCGAGGGCATCCGGCTGGCGAGAATCCGACATCAACGTCGGGCCACCAGGGGCGGGGGCGGGTCACCGGAACCGGTACGGGGTGCCGGGGGCGGCGCGGGTCACCCGGGCCGCCCCTGCGCGGTCACTTCCCGGCGAACCGGTCGAGCGCGCCGATCACCTCGTCCCGCATCCGCTCGCTCCCCTTGTGCCCCGCGTCGGGGATGATCGTCAGACGGGCGTCGGGCCAGGCGCGGGCCAGCTCCCAGGCGGTGTGCGGCGGTCCTCCCATGTCCTGGCGGCCCTGGACGAGCGCCCCCGGGATGCCCGCCAGCCGCCCGGCGTCCCGCAGCAGGGCGCCCTCTTCCAGCCATGCGCCGTGCGAGAAGTAGTGCGAGCAGATCCGGACCAGGGCCATCCGGGCCTTCGAGGGCCGGTCCCCGTAGGGGTGGGCGGCGCCGTACGGCTCCAGGGAGAGCACCGTGTCCTCCCAGGCGCACCAGTCGGCGGTGGCCCGCTCGCGCACCGCGGGGTCCGGGTCCGCCATCAGGCGTGCGTACGCCCCGACGACGTCGCCGTCCCGGCCCACCCCCGGGGCGCCGGCGAGGAAGCGGTCCCAGGCCTCCGGGAAGAACCGGCCGACGCCCCGGTAGAGCCAGTCGATCTCCGAACGCCGGGTCGTGGTGACACAGGGGATGACGATCTCCGACACCCGTTCCGGATGCCGCTCCGCATACGCCAGGATCAGCGTCGAGCCCCACGATCCGCCGAACAGCAGCCAGCGGTCGATGCCCAGGTGCTCCCGCAACTGCTCCATGTCGGCGAGCAGATGGCCGGTGGTGTTGTGCCGCATCTCGGTGGCCGGGTCACTGGCGTGCGGGGTGCTGCGTCCACAGCCGCGCTGGTCGAAGAGGACCACCCGATAGCGGTCCGGGTCGAAGTATTGGCGGGTGCCCGTGCGGCATCCCGACCCCGGCCCGCCGTGGACGACCAGTGCGGGCTTTCCTTCCGGATTGCCGCAGACCTCCCAGTGGACGAGGTTGCCGTCGCCGACGTCCAGCAGGCCGGTGTCGTGCGGA
This sequence comes from Streptomyces caniferus, assembly GCF_009811555.1. GTDB lineage: Bacteria > Actinomycetota > Actinomycetes > Streptomycetales > Streptomycetaceae > Streptomyces > Streptomyces caniferus. The sequence continues at coordinate 1,520,425 of NZ_BLIN01000003.1, forward strand.
TCGATCGGGGGGTACGGCTGCCTCATCGCACCTGCTCGGCGAACGCCTCGTACGCGGGCGCGTCGAAGAGGACGAAGCGCACCTCTTCCACGGCCGTTTCGGCGTCGCGGACCGTCTCGACGGCGATGCGGGCGGCGTCGTCCAGGGGCCAGCGGTAGACGCCGGTGGAGATGGCCGGGAAGGCGAGCGTCCCGGCGCCCAGTTCGTCGGCGATCCGCAGCGATTCGCGGTAGCAGGAGGCCAGCAGGTCGCTGCGGTCCTCGCTGTCGGAGTGGACCGGGCCGACGGTGTGGATGACCCAGCGGGCCGGCAGCCGGCCCGCTGTGGTGGCGACGGCCCGGCCGGTGGGCAGACCGCGGCCGTAGTGCCCGGCGCGCAGGGCGCGGCACTCGGCGAGGATCTCCGGGCCGCCGCGCCGGTGGATCGCGCCGTCCACTCCCCCGCCTCCCAGCAGCGAGGAGTTGGCCGCGTTGACCACGGCGTCCACGGCTTGTTCGGTGATGTCGCCCTGGATGAGGGTGAGGGTGGGGCTCATGGTGTCCGAGCCTACGGAGGGTCGTACGGCGCGGCCACTCGATTCGGCGGCTGGTCGGCCCCGGGGTCGGCGGCGGAGCGGTCGCTCGCCGTCAGCGGCGGGCGGCGCGCAGCCTGCGCCAGACGGCCCTGGCGGCGTAGTGACCTGACATGCCGTGGACACCGGGGCCGGGCGGGGTGGCCTGGGAGCAGAGGAAGACGGCGGGGTGGGCGGTCTCGTAGGGGACGCGGGCGAGCTTGGGGCGGATGAGGAGCCGCAGGCCGGCCGCGGAGCCGGTGGCGGTGTCGCCGCCGACGTAATTGGCGTTGCGGGCGGCGAGTTGGGGCGGGCCCGCGACCGCACGGGCCAGGACCAGGTCGCGGAAGCCGGGGGCGAAGCGCTCGATCTGCCACTCGACGACGTCCGTGGCGTCGCCCTCCCAGCCATGGGGGACATGGCCGTACGCCCAGAAGGTGTGCTTGCCCTCGGGGGCGCGGGTGGCGTCGATCAGGCTGGGCTGAGCGGTGATCAGGAAGGGGACGGAGGGCGCCCGGCCCTCGGTGGCGGCGTTCAGCGCGGCGGAGATCTCGCCGCTGGTGGGGCCGATGTGGACGGTGCCGGCGCGGCGGGCCTCCCCGGCCGTCCACGGCACCGGGCCGGACAGGGCGTAGTCGACCTTGAAGACGCTGGGGCCGTACTTCACGTCGCGGTAGGCGTTGCCCAGGCCCGCGATCCGGGCGAGCGCGGTCGGTGAGGTGTCGAAGACATAGGCGCGGGCCGGCGGCAGGTCGTCCAGGCGTTTGACCTCGAAGTCGGTGTGCACCACGCCACCGTGGGCGCGCAGCAGACCGGCGAGCGCGTCGGAGATGGCCTGGGAGCCGCCGCGCGCCACCGGCCAGCCCTTGGCGTGTGCGGCGAGCGCGAACATCAGGGCCATGCCGGAGGTTCCGAAGCCGCCGAGCGGGGCGTTGGCGTGCGCCGCGAGCCCGGCCATCAGGGCGCGGGCCTTCTCGTCCTGGAAGCGGCGGTTGAGGAGGGTGACCGGCTGCGCCGCGACCAGGCCGAAGCGGGCGTAGGTCAGCGGGTCCTGCGGCAGGCCGAGCCACTGTGTCCGCAGGAAGTCATGGGCCATCGCCTCCCACTTGCCGGTGAAGGGCTCGACGAGCCTGCGGTAGGTGCCGGCGTCGCGCGGTCCGAAGGACATGGCGGTCTCGCCGACGGAGTGGCCGAGCACGGCGGCCGTGCCGTCCGGGAAGGGGTGCGCCATGGGGAGGTCGGCATGGAGCCATTCGAGGCCGTAGCGGTCCAGCGGCATGGTGCGGAAGGCGGGCGAGCCGATGCCGGTGGGGTGCACCGCCGAGCAGGGGTCGTGGCGGAAACCGGGGAGCGTCAGCTCCTCGGTGCGGGCGCCGCCGCCGATGGTGTCGCGGGCTTCGAAGACCTCCACGGACATGCCGCGGCGGGCGAGTTCGACCGCCGCCGTCAGGCCGTTGGGCCCCGCCCCGATCACCACGGCATCGAGCATCCTCGGCACCTGCGCCACTCCCCTCAAGTCCGACCCTCGTCGGTGAGGATCAGTTGGCGGCTGCCAGCAGTCCGAGGATACGCCGCGCCGTTGCGGTGTCCCGCGCGGCGGTGAAGGGCAGCGCATTGTCGCCCTCGATACGGAACGGCTCGCCGGCGACCGTGCCGCTCGCGCCGCCCGCCTCATGGACCAGCAGCAGCCCGGCCGCGTGGTCCCAGGCGTTTTCCCAGCTGAAGGCCGTGGCGTCGATCTCGCCGCGGGCGATGTGCAGATACTCCAGGCCCGCCGAGCCGCAGGGGCGCGGGGCGATACCGCCGGTCTCCAGGGCGGCGAGCACCCGCTTCTGGTCGTCGGTCGTGAAGTCGTAGTGGGACGTGGCGACATCGAGGACCGCGCCGGACGACGGGCTGCCGGCCCGCAGCGGTACGCCGTTGAGCTGGGCGCCGGCGCCGCGGCGGGCGACGGCCATCAGGCCGAGCGCGGGGGCGTAGGTCCAGGAGGCCAGTACCTCACCGCGGTGGGCGAGCGCGACGAGCGTGGCGAAGCCGGGGTCGCCGTGGACGAACTGGCGGGTGCCGTCGACCGGGTCGACGATCCAGACGGGGGCGTCGCCGTGCAGCGCGTCGAGGACGCGGGGGTCGGCGTGCACCGCCTCCTCGCCGACCACCAGGGAGCCGGGCAGCAGGCCGGTGAGCGCGGCGGTGAGGTGCTCCTCGGCGCGTCGGTCGGCGACCGTGACGAGGTCGTGCGGACCGTTCTTCTCGACGATGTCCTCGGCGGCGAGCTGCCGGAAGCGCGGCATGATCTCGTCGGCCGCGGCGCGGCGGACGGCGACCTCGACGGCGGCCAGGTCCAGCGTCGACACGTCGAACAGCGGAGCCTCGGGGGCGTCGGGGGCGGTCGCGGCGGCCGGTGCGGTGGCAATCGGGGTAATCGCGGTATCTCCGGAATCTTGGGTACGAAGTGCATCGATCATGTGTCCATCGAACCATGAGCCACTGACACGGCAGCTGGACTCCAGGTGAACTCGGGATGCCGCCGAGCGCACGGGGCAGAGGCGGGGGCCGGGCCCCTGCCCCGGGGCGGGGCCCGGCCCCTCAGCGCCCCACCGCGTATCCCTGCATCCCCCGTGGATTCGCCGCGGCGGACAGCACGCCGGTCTCCGGGTCCCGCGCCACCGCGCAGAGCCGCCCCTCGGACCAGGCGTCACCCACCGTGACGTGATGCCCACGCCGGCGCAGCTCGCCGACGACCCCGTCGCCGATGCGCGACTCCACGGTCACGCTCCCCGGCCGCATCCCGCGCGGGAAGAAGGAGCCGGGGAACGCGTCGTTGTGCCAGTTCGGGGCGTCGACGGCGCCCTGCAGGTCGAGGCCGCCGCGGACCGCGCCGCGCAGCGCCACGGCCAGGAAGAAGTGCACCTGCCACTGGTCCTGCTGATCGCCGCCCGGCGTGCCGAAGGCCATCACGGGGACCCCGTCGCGCAGTGCGAGGGACGGGGTGAGGGTGGTGCGGGGGCGGCGTCCCGGGGTGAGGGAATTGGGCAGGCCCTCCTCCAGCCAGGCCATCTGCAGCCGGGTGCCGAGCGGGAAGCCGAGCGCCGGGACGACGGGGTTGGACTGCAGCCAGCCGCCGGACGGGGTGGCGGAGACCAGGTTCCCCCAGCGGTCGACGACGTCGATGTGGCAGGTGTCGCCCCGGGTGGCGCCGTTCCGGTCGATCTCGGGCGCGACATCCGCCGGCACACTGCCGTCCGGGCCCGCCGAACCGTCCCCCGTACCGCGCGCCACGGTCGGCTCCCCGGCCCCGCTGCCGGCGGCGCCCCTCGCCCCGAAGCCGCCCTCCCCCGTCCCCGTCGCTGCCGCCCTCGCGTGCTTGCTCAGTCGCGGGGTACGGCCGTCCGGGCTGCCGGGCCGCAGCTCGTAGGAGGCACGCTCGCCGATCAGGGCGCGGCGCCCGGCGTTGTAGCCCGGGCCGAGCAGGGTGGCGAGCGGCACCTCGTCCGCATCGCCGTACCAGGCCTCGCGGTCGGCCATCGCCAGCTTGCAGCCCTCGATGAGCAGATGCACGTAGGCGGCGCTGCCGTACGCGGGCAACTCGTCGGGCAGCAGGGCGAGTTGCTGAAGGAAGGCCGGGCCCTGGGACCAGCCGCCCGCCTTGGCGACGGTCCAGCCGTTCCAGTCGTGGGTGACGGGTTCCTCGTACGTGGCGGAGAAGGCCATCAGGTCGTCGCCGGTGAGGGTGCCCGCGTGGCGTTCACCGGAGGTGTCCATGGCAGGGCGGGCCGCGAAGCCGGCGAGCGCCTCGCCGATGAAGCCTTCGCGCCAGATGCGGCGGGCGGCGTCGATCTGCGCCTCGCGGCCCGGCGAGGCGGCCTCCGCCTCCGCGAGCAGCCGGCGCCAGGTGGCGGCCAGCGGCCGGTTCCTGAGCAGCCCGCCGGGAGCGACGGACCTGCCTCCCGGGAGGTAGATCTCGGCGGAGGAGGTCCACTCCGTCTCGAAGAGGGCGCGGACCGTCTCGACGGTCTCACCGATGCGTTCGACGGCGGGGTGGCCGTGCTCGGCGTAGCCGATGGCGTACCGCAGCACCTCGGCGAGGGACCTGGTGCCGTGGTCGCGCAGCAGCAGCATCCAGGCGTCGAAGGCACCGGGGACCGCGGCGGCCAGCGGCCCGGTGCCGGGCACCAGGTCGAGGCCGAGCGCGGTGTAGTGCGCCACGCTCGCACCGGCCGGCGCCGGGCCCTGCCCGCACAGCACCCGCACGGGCCCGTCGGCGGGCGCCAGGATGATCGGCACCTCGCCCGCCGGACCGTTCAGATGCGGCTCCACCACATGCAGCACGAACCCGGCGGCCACGGCCGCGTCATAGGCGTTGCCGCCGTCCTCCAGGACGGCCATCGCGGACTGGGACGCCAGCCAGTGCGTGGTGGAGGCCATCCCGAAGGTGCCTTGGAGGGTCGGGCGGGTGGTGAACACGGGGGACTCCTCTGCCGGACGGGGTGCGGTGCGGGTGTCGCGGGTGAAACGGCTGTGGCGGGTGGAGCGCGTGAAGCGGGGGAACCGGGGGCGAGGGGCGGGAGATGCGGTGCGGGTGCCGTGGCGGACGGGTGGCCGGGCTCCGCGCGCGGAGGCGTACGGCCCGCGGGGACGGGCAGACCGTATGCCCCATACAACCATCGGGCAAGAAGCCCGCCCGGCTCGGCCGGACGCCTCGGGCGGCCCGCCGGGCACCGGCGCACCTCCACCCAAATCCCCTCGCCCTCCCCCGGGCCACTCCGTACGCTCGCCCCATGACCGGTACCGATCCGACCCCCGTGCAGCCTCCCCACCGCCCGCTCGTCGCGATCCTCACCGGAGCGGGCATCTCCACCGACTCCGGGATCCCCGACTACCGCGGGCCGAACGGGCTGTGGCGGCGGGACCCGGAGGCGGAGAAGCTCGTCACGTACGACACGTACATGGGCGATCCGGAGATCCGGCGGCGGTCGTGGCGGATGCGGCAGGACAGCCCGGCGTTCCGGGCCGAGCCGAATGCCGCGCACGAGGCGGTGGCCCGGATGGAGCGGTCCGGGACGCCGGTACGGGTGATCACACAGAACGTGGACGGGCTGCACCAGCGCGCCGGGATGCCCGAGCGCAAGGTGCTCGAACTGCACGGCACCGTACGCGCGGTGACCTGCACCCGGTGCCATGCGCGGTCGTCGATGCGGGAGGCGCTGGCGCGGGTGACCGCGGGCGAGACCGATCCGCCGTGTCTGGTGTGCGGCGGGATCCTGAAGTCGGCGACGGTGATGTTCGGGGAGCGGCTGGACCCGGAGGTGCTCGGTACGGCGCTGGGGGTGGCGAAGGCGGCGGAGGTCTTCCTCGCGGTGGGGACGACGCTCCAGGTACAGCCGGCGGCCTCGCTCGCCGGGGTGGCCGCGGAGCACGGCGCGCGCCTGATCATCGTCAACGCCGAGCCCACCCCGTACGACGAGCTCGCCGACGAGGTGATCCGCGAACCGATCGGCAGCGCGCTGCCCAGGCTGCTGGCGGGGCTGGCGGAGGGCGCGTGAGGCGGGCGCGCCTCGGCGCGGCGGTCAGGCCACGGGCGGTGCGAGCGGCGCCCCGGTGACGGCGGCCAGGGCCGCGGGGGTGGGGTGACGGTAGAGGTCGCGCATGCTCACCGTGCCGAAGCCCTGCCGGCGCAGAGCCTCCAGCAGCCGTACGGCCAGCAGCGAGTTGCCGCCGGCGGTGAAGAAGTGGTCGTCCGGGCCGAGGTCGGCGGCTAGCACCGAACGCCATACGGCGAGCATCGCCGCGGCCGGGTCCGTGCCGTCGACGGGCCTGCCCTGCCCCCCGCCGGGCGGTGCGGTCAGCGGTCGCCGCGTGGCCGGCAGGGCCGCCCGGTCCAGCTTTCCGTTGAGCGTCAGCGGCAGCACGGCCAGCGCGACGAACTCCGCGGGAACCATGTAGTCGGGCAGGATCGCGGCGCTCCTGCGGCGGACGTCGGCGGTCGCCGTGCCCTCCGCGAGCACGGTGTAGGCCACCAGACGGGCATGCGCGGGGCCGGCCTCCTGCCCCTCGACGACCACCGCGGCGTCCACCACGCCCGGGTCGCCGACCAGCACCGAGCGCACTTCGCCCAGTTCGATGCGGAAGCCGCGGATCTTGACCTGTTCGTCGAGCCGGCCCACGTGGTCCAGCGCCCCGTCGAGCCGGAGCCGCCCGAGGTCGCCGCTGCGGTAGAGCCGCTCGCCGCTGAACCGGTCGTCGGCGAACCGCTCCGCGGTGAGCTCGGGCCGGTTGAGGTAGCGCAGGGCCAGGCCCGCGCCGCCCACCCAGATCTCGCCCACGGCGCCGGGCGGCAGCGGCCGTCCCCGGTCGTCGCGGACCGACACCGACCAGCCGGGGAGCGGCCGGCCGACGCAGCGGGGCCGCTCGTGCCCGTCCCATGAGCGCACGTCCCGCGCGGTGACGTGCACGGTCGTCTCGGTGATCCCGTACATGTTGACCAGCCGGCACGCGCTGTCGGGGTGCCTGCTGAACCAGGTGCCGACCATGTGGGGATCGAAGGCCTCGCCGCCGAAGACGATCAGCCGGGGGGCGGGGGCGGCGGCCGTCCGGGCGTCCATCTCGAGGAACCCGGCGAAGGCGGACGGCGTCTGGCTGAGCACCGTGACGCCCTCACGGAGCACCAGGGCATGGAAGTCCTCGGGGGTCCGGGTCACCAGGTGGGGCACGACGACGAGGCGGCCGCCGGTGAGCAGGCAGCCCCAGATCTCCCAGACCGAGAAGTCGAAGGCGGCGGAGTGGAAGAACGTCCAGACATCGCCGGTGCCCAGGTCCAGGTCGTGGGCGGTCGCGTCGAGCAGCGCCAGGACGTTGCGGTGGGCGACCACCACTCCCTTGGGGCGGCCGGTCGTTCCCGAGGTGTAGATGACGTACGCCGGGTCGTCGGGACCGGCGGAGGGCAGGGCGGTGCCGGCGGACTCCGGGGCGGCCGCGGTGAGTGCGGCGGGACGGAGGACACCGGTGCCCTCGGCGGCCGGGAAGCCGGAGAGGGTGGTGACGACGAGGGCCAGTCCGGCGTCCTCGGCGATATGGCGCAGCCGTTCGTCGGGGGCCTGCGGGTCGAGCGGGACGTACGCGGCGCCGGTCTTGAGGACCGCGAGGAGCGCCACCACGAGGTCGGTGGTGCGCTTGAGGCAGACGCCCACGAACCGCCCGGGTCCGGCGCCGCGGTCCACGAGCACCCGGGCCCAGTCCGCGGCGCGGGCGTCGAGCTCCCGGTAGGTCAGCCGCCGGGTGGCGTCGCAGACCGCGAGGGCGTCGGGCTGTTCGCGGGCGAAGCGTGCCACGGCGTCGTGGAGGGTGGCGGCGCCGGGCGGGCCGGTTCGGGTGGTCCGTCCGAGGGCGAGGACGGCGTCCGCTTCGGGGCCGTCCAGCAGGGCGAGGTCGCCGACGGTGCGGCCGGGGGCGGCGTCGGCGAGCTGTGCGGCGAGGTGCCGGGTGTGCCGGGCGAAATCGCGGGCCACGACGGGGTGGACCGCAGCCGGGTCGTGGGTGTGCCCGGCGGCGAGCACCGCGCCCTCGTCGCCGTGCCAGGTCAGGGTGAGAGGGACGGCTTGGGGCGCGAGCGGGACGTACTCCGCGTCCGGGGTGTGGCCGGTGAGCACGAGGCATACGGGCGGGAGGGCGTCCGCGCTCTCCTCGGCCGGGGACCGCAGGGCCGTCCGGACCTGTGCCACGAGCGTGCTCAGCGGCTGTTCGTCCCCGGCGTCGACCGGGATCACCTTCGCGCCGGGTGCCCGGCCGGCCGGTTCGGTGACGATCACGGCGAGGCGCACGGTGGCGCTGCGCTCGTACCGGGACAGGGCCACTGCCGCGGCGGCCACGGCCACCTCGGGGGCGAACTCGGCCTTGTCCGCCGGATGTTCGGGCTCCACAAGCTCCGGGGGCTCCTGGATCTCCGGGAATGCGTCCTCGACGAGACCCCAGGACGGGGCGGGTGCGGGGGGCCGGCCGGCCGCGCCACGGGCGGTGCGCTCGCGCAGCGCCGTGACGAGCGCGGACACGTCGCGGTCCGGCGCGGTCAGGCCGTGGAGGAGTGCGCGCAGCCCGGCGTGGTCGAGGACCCCGCGACGGGCCACCACGACGAGATCGGCGACGCCGTCGGGATAGCAGGTGAGCACGGTGCGCAGACCGGGGTCGGCGTCGTGCAGCGGGCGGCGCACCTCGCGCTGCCGCATCCGGTCGGCCCGCCGTGCGGTGGACGGGATCTCGGCGTGCTGCAGCCAGAAGCTGCCGGTCCGCCGCGCCGCGGCGGAGGCGGCCGCCCGCTCGGTGTTGGTCCGGGCGGCTCGGATGCGTGCCGGGTCGGTGAGCCGCAGCACGATGCCGTGTGCGGCACCGTCACCGAGGGCGGCCGGGCCCCCCGTACGGGGGCGGGGCTGATCAGTCATGCTCTCCATCCGCATCGGACGTCTCCCGGAGTGGCTCATCGCGCGGTGAATCCGCCGTCGACGGTGACCGTGGTGCCCGTCACCTGACGGGACTCGTCACCGGCCAGCCACAGCGCGGCGCCCGCCACGTCCTCCGGCTCCACCAGGGCGTTCATGGGCTGCGCGGTGACGAAGGTCTGTTCGTGGTCGTCGGTGCCGACATCGAGACAGCGGGCGATCTCGGACAGCATCCGGCCCTCGACGTGCGGGGCGTCGCGCACCGAGCCGGGGCAGACCGCGTTCACCCGGACCCCGAGCGGCGCGAAGTCCAGGGCGGCGGCCTTGGTGAGGCCGACCAGGGCGTGCTTCGCCGCGACATACGCCGCGAAGTGCCGGTAGCCGACCAGGCCCGCGGTGGAGGCCACATTGATGATGCTGCCGGCGCGCTGCCCGAGCATGGCCGGGGCGACCGCGCGGATCATCCGCCAGGCGCCGGAGAGGTCGACATCCAGCATCAGCTCCCATTCGTCATCGGTGATGTCGTGGACGGGCTTGCCCGACGGCGCGGCGATGCCCGCGTTGTTGACGAGGACGTCGATGCGGCCGAAGCGCCGCAGGGCGGCGTCGACCGCCGCGGTGACGGCCGCGCTGTCCCGCACATCGGCCCGCAGGCCCAGGGCGTCGGCGCCGGAGCGCCGGCACAGCTGGGCGGTGCGCTCCAACTGGCCGTCGTCGGCGAGGGGATAGGGCACGCCCGGGATGTCCCCGCCGGTGTCCAGCAGGACGAGGTCCGCGCCCTCCTCGGCGCAGCGCACCGCGCACATCCGGCCCAGGCCCCGTCCCGCGCCGGTCACCACCACCGTCTTGCCCGCTAGTCGCACGGCGCACCGGCCCCGGTGAACCGGCCCTCGGACGTGGCCTGCTGGTCGCTTGTGCCGAGGGCCGCCGCGATCAGCCCGAGGATCTGCGGGGCCGCGTCGGTGAGGTACATGTGGCCACCGGGGATCTCGGCATAGGTGAACGGGCCGGATGTGCTGGTGTGCCACTCCCGGGCGTCCCGCTCCGTCACCAGGACGTCGTCGGCACCGCGCAGACAGGTGACCGGGGCCTCGACCGGTTCGTCCGACGGCGGCCGGTAGGACTCGTGCATGGTCACGTCCGCGCGGAGGGTGGGCAGCATCAGCTCCCGGAACTCGGCGGAGTCGAAGGCGGGGTGCCGGTAGCCGGCCAGCTCCTCGATCCGGGCGAGGAACTCGTCGTCGTCCAGGGCGGCCGCCTGCGGTGCGCGTCCCCGTGCGGGCGCCGGGGAGCCGCTCACGAACACATGCGCCACCGGCAGTTCGGTGCGTTCCTCCAGGGCGCGGGCGAGCTCGTAGGCGAGGACGGCGCCGAGGCTGTGTCCGAAGACGGCGACCCGCGAGTGTCCGCGCGCCGCGTCGAGGGCCTCGGGCAGCAGGGCGTGCACCGCACGGGCCACGTCGCGGTGCGGCTCCTCGTCGGTGCGCTCCTCCCGGCCGGGCAGTTGCAGGGGCTCCAGGTGCAGTCCGGCCGGTACGGACCGCTGCCACTTGTGGAAGAAGGCGGCGCCGGCGCCGGCGTAGGGCAGACACAGGACGGGCACGGGATCTGACGTCATGGCACTCATTTCGTTGCGTACCGGGGCCGGTTCGGCAGGGCACGGCACGGGTCGGAACGGGTGTGGTCCGCGGGGCGTCCCGCGGACCACCGCGGCTGCCGAGGGGACGGGGGTGCGGCGGTGGACACCCCCTAGGGGCGGACGATCGCCGCGGGCCAGGAACCGGGCTCGTTGACCCGGGACACCAGCGGGATGTCCCGGATGTCGTCGTGGTTCAGCACCCACATGAGGAACCGCTCGACCCCCATGCCGAAACCGGAGGTCTGCATCGGGGCCTCGGCACGCATCCGGACGTACCAGTCGTAGTCCTCCTCGTGGACGTCGTGCAGCGCGATCGACTTGCGCAACAGGTCCGGGTCGGTGTGCCGTTCGCCGGAGCCGACCACCTCGCCCATGCCGAAGAGCAGGTCGGCGGCGCGCGCCGTGCGCGCCTCGTCATCACCGAACGCCTGGTAGAACGGCACCCCCAGGGTGTCCAGGTGGTGCATCCAGACGAACTCGCTGACCCGCTCCATCAGCAGGCGCTCGCCCTGGCGGCTCAGGCTGCGCCACTCGCCGTGGTCCTGCACCGCGCCGTCGACGTCACCGACGATGCCGACGGCCTCCTCGAAGGTGACGCGGGTGAACGGCGCACTGTGGCCCGCCATGCGCTCCAGGTGCGAGATGTCGCCGCGGGCCGTGGCCAGCCGGTCGCCGTGCCGGTCGAGGATCGCGGAGGCGAGCGCCTTCACATAGCCGTCGACGTACCGCATGAGGTCGTCGAGGTCGCCGGGTATCTCGGCCTCGCTGTGGGTGAACTGCGTCAGATGCGTCGCGTCGGGCGTCTCGACCCGGAAGCTCGGCAGGAGGGTGTAGCAGCCGCCCGGGGCGAGCCGGCAGCCGTACTCCAGCAGGTACTGCATCGAGTCCTGCAGATAGGTGTCGACACCGTTGACGTTGACCTTGACCGCCTCGGTGTCGCTGCCGAAACCCGTGGGGCAGGTGACGGTCCTGGTGGTCAGCGGGAGCGGCAGGCTCTTCAGCCCCTGCGCGCGTGCGTACTCCATGGTGGTCCACTGCACGGTGTCCTGCAGATCGGCGACCAGGGTGTACCAGGGAGAGCGCAGGGCGGTGACGAAGGCACGGGGGTCGTTGCTGTCGAAGGTGGCCGGCGGGGTCAGGGTCGGCTGCGGGGTCACAAGCTGCGTCATGGGGGTCTCTCTCCAGACGTGCGGACTAGGCGTGCGGGTGCGCTGCGGGAGGGATGTTCTGGTTGCCGGCCAGGACGTTGTCCGGGTCGTAGCGGCGCTTGAGGGCGGCGAGGCGTTCGTAGCGGGCGGCGCCGTAGACCTCGGCCACCCGGCCGGGCCGCTCGTCCTGCAGGTAGTTGACGTAGGCGCCGCCGTACTGCCACTCGGCGAGCCGCGCGGTGCCCTGCCGGCTCCAGGCCGCGTTCGCCTCGTCGTCCGCCCGGTCGGTCCACTGGGCCGACACCGTGCAGATGTAGGGCGCGTCCCGGCGGGGGAAGGCGGACTCGGCGTCCGGCACGTCCCCGATGGCGCCGCGCAGGTACTCGAAGTCGACGGAGGACAGCGCCGACGGCATCTCCTGTGCGGTGTCGGCCAGTTGGGCGACCGCGCCCTCGGTCAGGTCGGTGAGGTAGCAGGACTTGGTGAAGTAGCGGTGGCCGTGCGGCTCGCCGTGGTCGCCGAGGGCCTGCAGTTGCGCGTACGACAGCACGCGGGAGTCGGTGGCGTCGGGCGCCGCCGCGGAGAACAGCGGCGCGGTGTGCCGGGGGCCGTCGGCCGGGTCGCCGAACCAGACGGCGGTCAGGAAGAGCGCGGGCCGGCCGCGCAGCCGCTCCGGGATCCAGGAGTGCGCTCCGGCCTGCTTGAGCGCGGCGGTGGCGTGCAGGTCGGGGCCCTGCGCCACGGCGAACTCCCGGTAGCGGGCGAGCGCCTCGGGCACGTCCGCCAGCGGGTGGACGCCCGTGTGGTAGTGCACGGGACCGACCGGGCGCAGGCGCAGCGTGAAGCGGGTGACGATGCCGAGGTTGCCGCCACCGCCGCGCAGGCCCCACAGCAGTTCGGCGTGCTGGTCCTCGGTGGCCTCCACGATCGTGCCGTCGGCCAGCACCACTTCGGCCGCGAGGAGATGATCGCAGGTCAGGCCCCATTTGCGGGCGAGCCATCCGTAGCCCCCGCCGAGGGTCAGTCCACCGAGGCCGGTGTGCGCGACCACCCCCGAGGGGCACACCAGGCCGTGGGCGAGGGTGGCGGCGTCGACGTCGCGCAGCAGGCAGCCGCCCTGCGCCCGGACGAGGTGCGCGCCGGGGTCGACCTCGACCGCGTTCAGCAGCGACAGGTCGATCATGACCGCATCGTCGGCGACGGCGGTGCCGGCGACGTTGTGGCCGCCGCCGCGCACGGTCACCGCGAGGCCGGCCGCGGTGGCGTACCGCAGGGCGGCGCTGACGTCCGCGGCGCTGGTGCAACGGGCGATCAGCCGCGGCCGGCGGTCGTGCATGCCGTTCCACACCGCGCGCACCTCGTCGTACGCCGTGTCGTCGGGGCCCACCAGGGGGCCCTGGAAGTGGTGGCGCAGAAACTGCTCGGCGGAGTTTCGGGACGCCGGGTCCAACAGGTCAGTCATGGGAGTTCGTTGCCTTCCGGTCGGTCGGTGGCCTGCCGTGTCGGGCGAGCAGTTCGGCGGTGACGATGTCGGCGATGTGCCGGCGCGGTGCGGGGTCCATCGCCTCTTCGTGGCGGCATCGCAGGTCGTGCCGGTCGAGGGCGTCGACGTAGGGGGCCCAGGCCGCGGGGTCGGGGCGCGCCGCGCCGCGTCCCTCGGTCGCGGTGAAGTAGACGGTGCGTCCGTGGACCCGGTGGGGCCGGTGGGCGGCCACCAGCCGGCTGCTGTTGACGCCCACGGCGACCAGCCGGTCGAAGGCGGCCTGCTCCAGGCCCAGTTGCCGCTGTGCGGCGCGGCGGAGGGCGGTCAGTGCGGCGCCGGGGTCGGCGGCGACGGCCGCCTCGTCGACCGCGGCGGGCACCAGAGTGGCCAGCAGACCGAACTCGTCCCACTGCTCGGGCGTCGCGAACGAGGGGCAGGGCCAGACCTCGCCGGGGTAGGCGTCGACGAGGACGAGGAGGCCGATGGCGGCGCCGTCCCGCTGCAGCCGGCCGGCCAGCGCATGGGCGATGTTGCCGCCGAGCGACCAGCCGAGCAGCCGGTAGGGGCCTTCGGGCTGGACCCGGCGGATCTCCGTCAGCATCCGGTCGAGCATCTCGTCCAGGTCCCGCGGGAGCGCGCTGTGCTCGGCCAGGCCGGGTGCCTGCAGGCCGTAGAGGGCGAGGCCGTCCGGCAGGTGCGGGACGAGGCCCGCATAGCTCCAGGCGAGTCCGGTCGCGGGGTGGACGCAGAACAGCGGACGCGGGTCGGTGCCGGTGCGCAGCGCCAGCAGCACCTCGTGGTCGTCCGGTTCACCGGTCCGCCCGAGCGCGTCCAGGATCCCGGCGACGGTGGGGGCGTCGAACAGGGTGCGGATGGTGACCCGTACGCCCAGCACCGCGCGGATCCGGCTCAGCAGCCGCATCGCGAGCAGGGAGTGCCCGCCCAGGTCGAAGAAGCTGTCCTCGACGCCGACCCGGGGCACCCCGAGCACCTCGGCGAACACGTCGCACAGTAGGGCCTCCTGGGGAGTCCCGGGCGGTGTGCCGGGGGCCGTGGCCCCGGGGTCCGGGACCGGCAGGGCGCGCCGGTCCAGCTTGCCGTTGGGGGTGAGCGGGAGTTCGGCCAGCTCCACGAAGAGCGAGGGGACCATGTACTCGGGCAGCGCCCGGGCGGTCCGCCGGCGCAGCGCGGCGATGTCCAGCCCGGCGCCGTCGGCCGGCACCGCATAGGCCACCAGCCGTTTGTCGCCGGGGCGGTCCTCGCGGGCCAGCACCACCGCCTGACGCACCTGCGGGTCCCGCTCCAGGACCGCCTGGACCTCGCCCGGCTCGATCCGGTAGCCGCGGATCTTGACCTGGTGGTCGATGCGGCCCAGGAACTCCAGCTCGCCGCCGGTGTTCCAGCGCACCAGGTCGCCGGTGCGGTACATCCGCTCACCGGGCGCGCCGTACGGGTTCGCCACGAACCGCCGCGCGGTCACCCCGGCCCGGCCGGCGTAGCCGCGCGCCAGGCCCGCTCCCCCGACGCAGAGCTCGCCGGGCGTGCCGGCCGGCACCAGCTGCAGGTGGCCGTCGACCACGTAGGCCTGCATGTTGCGCAGCAGCCGGCCGATCGGGGCCCGGCTGCGGCGGAAGGCGTCGCCCGCCTCGATGACGGAGATCGACACGTCGTCCGAACACTCGGCGGGGCCGTAGACGTTGGCGAGCGGGATGTGCGGGTGCCGGGCGAACCAGCGGTCGACGAGGTCGGGCGGCAGCTCCTCGCCGTGCACCAGCATCCACCGCAGCCCCTTGAACAGGCCGACGGTGCTGTCGTCGAGGTCCCACATGTCGAGGACCGCGCGCAGCACCTGCGGCACGATCTGCAGCACGGTGATGTCCTCGTCGGCGACGCAGCGGGCGAGCAGCAGCGGATCGCGGGTGGTGTCCTCGTCGAGGACGTGCACCCGCCCGCCGACCAGGGACATCGTCAGGGCCTGCCAGACGGCGACGTCGAAGGTGAGCGGCGCGTTGAAGGCCATCGTGTCGTGCGCGTCGAGACCGTAGAGCTCGGCCACGGCGAGCAGATGGTTCGACAGGCCGCGGTGCGGCACCAGGACGCCCTTGGGCCGCCCGGTCGAGCCGGAGGTGAACACCGCGTACGCGAGCAGGGCGGGGCGGTCCGCGAGGTCCGGCCGGTGCCAGGCACGCGTCGTGTCGGGTGCGCCGCCGGCCGGGACCACGGTGATCCCGCCGGGGCCGGAGGTGGTGAGCTCCCGCGCGCGGGCGCCGAGTTCCGGGGCGGCCACCAGGTAGCGCGCGGCGCTGTCCGTGAGCATCTGCCGGGCCCGGTCGGCGGGCAGGCCGCCGTCCAGGGCCAGATATCCGCTGCCGGCGCCGAGCACGCCGAGCGCGGTGGTGACGAACCAGGCGCTGCGGTCGGAGAGGATCGCGGTCAGCTCGTCCGGGCCGGCGCCCGCCGCTGCCAGGGCGCGGGAGAGGCGGTCGATGCCGTCCGCGAGGTCCCGGTAGGTGTGGCGGACGCTTCCGTCGGACACGGCGACCGCGTCCGGCCGCTCGTCCGCCCAGCGGCGGATGCGCCGGCCGAGGTCGACCGGTGTCTCGGGCCGGTTCGGGCCGTTCCACTCCACGAGCAGGCGGTGGCGTTCGGCGGCGGACAGGACGGGCACCTCGCGGATGCGCAGCGCCGGGTCGGCGGCGAACGTCTCCAGGAGCCGGACCAGCCGGTCGGCCATGGCCTGGACGGTCGCCTCGTCGAACAGGTCCGTGGCGTATTCGAGGACGGCACCGAGTCCGGCGGGCCGGCCGTCCGGGTGGCGCCGGTCGTCGAAGTCGACGGAGAGGCTGAACTTCGCGGTGCCGGTGGTCTCGCGCAGCGCCTCCACCCCGATGCCGGGCAGCCGCAGCGCCTCGCCGGGCCGCCCCTCGTTCAGCGCCAGCAGCACCTGGAACAGGGGGTGCCGGTGCGGCGCGCGCCGGGGGTTGAGCACCTCGACGAGCCGGTCGAAGGGGACGTCCTGATGGGCGTAGGCGTCGAAGTCGCTCGCGCGGACCCGGTGCAGCAGCTCGGCGAAGGTGGGGTTGCCGGAGGTGTCGGTGCGCAGCACGAGGGTGTTGACGAAGAAGCCGACCAGGTCGTCCAGGGCCGCGTCGGACCGTCCGGCCACCGGGGTGCCGAAGGGGATGTCGGTGCCGGCCCCGGAGCGGGTGAGCAGCACCGCGACGGCGGCCTGCAGCACCATGAACAGGGTGCACCCGTGCTCCCTGGCGACCTCCAGGAGACGTGCGTGCAGCTCGGGATCCACCGTGCGGTCGACGGTGGCACCCCGGAAGGTGTCGGCACCGGGCAGCCGCACCCGGTCGGACGGCAGCGGCACTTCCTCCGGCAGGTCCGCCAACTGTTGCTGCCAGTAAGCGAGCTGACTGTTGATCAGGCTGTCGGGGTCGTCGTCGGCGCCGAGCAGCTCCCGCTGCCACAGGGTGTAGTCGCGGTACTGGACCGGCAGCGGCTCCCAGTCCGGTGCGCGTCCGTCGCACCGTGCGCCGTAGGCGGTCGACAGGTCGCGCAGCAGCGGGGTCAGGGACCAGCCGTCGCACACCACGTGGTGCATGACCAGGGCGAGCACCTGGTCGTCGGCCGCCACCCGCAGCAGCCAGGCCCGGACCGGCAGGTCGGCCCCCAGGTCGAAGGGGCGCCGCACCACCTCGTGCAGGTCCGCGTCGAGGCGGTCCGCCTCGCTGTCCAGGAGGGTCAGCACCTCACCGGTCTCCTCCGGCGGCAGAACGCGCTGATGGGGCTCGCCGTCGGCCTCCCCGAACACGGTGCGCAGGCTCTCGTGGCGGCCGACGACATCGGCGACGGCCGCCCGCAGCGCGGGCACGTCCAGGGCACCGCGCAGCCGCACGACCACCGGCACGTTGTAGGTCGAGCTCGGCCCTTCCAGCCGGTTCAGGAACCACAGCCCCTGCTGTGCGAACGACAACGGGAACACGCTCACTCCTCACCACGCAGGGCCACCGGGCGCGCCACGGCCGCCGTCATGAGCGGCGCATCAGCTTCGGACGGGCGGCAGCAGCCGCTGTGCTCCCCTCCAGGGCGGCCACGACGCCGGCCACGGTGGGCGCGTCGAGGATCTGCCGCAGCTCGACCGCCCGGCCGGTGACCGAACGGATCCGGTTCCACAGCCGCATCATCCGCAGCGAGTGGCCGCCGAGGTCGAAGAAGCTGTCGTCGAGCGAGACCGACGGCACGCCCAGCGCCTCCGCGAAGAGGCCCGCGACCGTGGTCTCCAGGGGCGTGCGAGGGGCCCGTCCCGCCCCGGCGGCCGCCGCGCCGTCCACCGGTTCCAGGGCGGCCAGCGCCGCCCGGTCGGCCTTGTGGTTGCGGCCCAGCGGCAGCTCGTCGAGCTGCCGGAAGGCGGACGGGACCATGTGGTCGGGGAGTTGTGCGCGCAGGTCCGCGCGCAGCTGCGCCGGATCGAGCGGCTGGTCGGCGGTGAAGTAGGCGCTCAGTACACCCGTTCCGTCGTCCCCGCGGCGCAGCAGCACCACGCAGTCGCGTACCGACGGCAGTTGGCACAGCTGGCTCTCCACCTCCGCGGGCTCCACCCGGTAGCCGCGGACCTTGACCTGGTCGTCCGTCCGGCCGAGGTAGTCGAGGAGTCCGTCGGCGTTCCAGCAGGCCAGGTCACCGGTGCGGTACAGCCGCTCCTCGCGGCCGCCGGGGCGGGCCCGTACGAACGACGCGGCGTCCAGGTCGGGGCGGTGGAGGTAGCCGTCGCTGAGCCCGTCACCGCCGACGTACAGCTCGCCGGGGACGCCGAGCGGCTGCGGGTTGCCGTCGCGGTCCAGCACCCAGGCGGTGGAGTTGGCGATGGGCCGGCCGATGGGCACCCGGCCCGTGTACCGCCGCGCGATGCGGTGCGTGACGGAGAAGGTGGTGTTCTCGGTGGGGCCGTAGGCGTTGATGAAGACGCTGTCCGGGCAGGCGTCCATGGCCTCGGCGATGTGCCGCGCGGAGACCGCCTCGCCGCCGACCAGCACCTGGCAGCCCGCCAGGACGGCGGGGTCCTGCTCGACGAGCTGGTTGAAGAGCGTGGAGGTGAGCCACAGGGTGTTGACCCGGTGCCGCTCGATCGCGGCCCCGAGGTCCACCGAGTTCAGGACGGTGGTGGCCGGTACGAGGACGAGGGTGCCGCCGTTGAGCAGCGCGCCCCAGTACTCCAGGGTGGTGGCGTCGAAGGCCAGCGCGCCGGTCTGCAGGATCGTGGTGCCGGCCGAGAGGTCCGCGTAGTCGGTGCCGCGGACCAGCCGGACCACGGCCCGCTGGTTGACCAGTACGCCCTTGGGCCGGCTCGTGGTGCCGGAGGTGTACATCACGTACGCGGTGTCCTCGGGCGCGCAGGCGAGGTCCGGCAGGGCGCCGGGGTCGGCGTCGTGCGGCCGGGTGAGGTCGAGGACCGGGAGGTCCGCGGTGACCGCCGGGTCGTCGACGAGCAGCAGCCCGGCGCCGCTGTCCGCCAGCAGGGCGTCCCGGCGGGCCGCGGGCAGCTGGGTGTCGAGGGGCACATAGGCCGCGCCGAGGCGCAGGACGGCCAGGACGGCGACCAGCAGCCGGGGCGTGCGCTCCAGGGCGAACGCGACCCGGGTGTGCCGTCCCACGCCGTGGGAGTGCAGCAGCGCGGCCAGCCGCAGGGCCTGCCGTTCCAGTTCGCGGTAGGTGAGAGAACCGTCCTGATGGCGGATCGCGGGCTGCTCGGGCCGGGCCGCGGCCTGGGCGGCGAAGAGTGCGTAGACCGAGGAGTCGCGGGGGTAGGGGCGGGCGGTGTCGTTGAAGCCGCGCAGTTGCTCGGCCTCGGGGCCGGTCGGCAGCCGGAGGGTGCCGACCGGCGCGCCGGGGCGGTCGGTGAGCTGCTGCAGCAGATGCGCCAGGTGGCCGAGCATCCGCTCGGTGAAGGCCGCATCGTGGACGTGCGCGTGACAGTCCGCATGCAGGACCACACCGTCGGCCGTGACCTCGCCGGCGAGCACCACATCGGCTCCGGCCGCCTCGTCGGCGGGGCCGTCGACGACACAGACCACCTTCGGCGGGACGGCGTCCGCGGCGTCCGCGGTGCCGGTGAGGGCGGCGAGACCGGCCGTCACCGTGTCCAGGTGCTCCGACACGGTGGTGCCGGACGGCATGGCGACGGCGAGCGACGCGTCGGCGGCGTCCGCCGTCCGTGCCGTGCGGCGCACCCCGATCCGGAAGGCGGTGCTGTCGCTGTACTTCCGGGCGAGCAGCAGGGCCGCCGCGAGGACGTACTCGGCCGTGCGGCCACCGAGCGCGGCGGCCGTCGCGGCGGGCAGCCGTCGCGTAGCCCGGACCCTCGGGCACCGGCCGGGTGCCGCACACGGACCGCCGAACGCGAACCCGGACGGCACATCCGTCTCTTCCTCGCGCACATCCCCCACGCCCCAGCACCCCACCATTCCTGATCGCTCGGCAAGGCGTCGTGCACCCTCGCACCGCCCGCCGGCCTCTCCCGTTCGGGACGGCAGCCGAAAGCCGAGATCGACCATAGATTTCGGTACGGATCGTCGGCGGCAGATGCCGAGGCAGAACACCGGCAGTTGCCGCCGGAAATGGACAACAAAAGGGCCGGCCAAGGCGATGTGTCGCGCCTTGGCCGGCCCCGTTGAATCAGCTGTCAGTGCAGCGGGAGTTCCAGGCCGTTGAGGGAGTGTACGCCGTCCTCGAAACGGAAATCGAAAGTGAGCGCCGCACGGGCCGCGTCAATGGTGCGCATCACCGCCTCATGTCCTTCGCACACGCCCGAAATGGTGTCCAGGGTCAGGGTGCTGGTGCCGCCGGGAAGGTCGTCGCCGGGGCGGACGAAATTGCGGTAGGCGGTGATACCGGGCAGCTCACGGACGGCCTCGGCGCCATGCACCGCCACCAGGCCGGCAGGGCGCAGCGGCGCCAGATTGTTGTACTGGAAATGAACCTTTCCGCCGAAGTCGAAAGTCGGCAGATAAGGCTCTTCACCCAGGGCCAACAGGGCGCCGATACGCACCATATCCACACCGCAGGATTCTCGGGCCATCATGTTCACATGGCCCGAGAGCCGGCCGTTGAGTTCGATGATGCGGGGGCCGTCGGGGGTGAGCTTCAGCTCGGTGTGGGCGAATCCGTTGTCGGCCCCCACCGCTTCCAGCGCGCGGGTGACCAGAGCGAAGATTTCCGCTTCCTCCGCGCGCGGCAGATGACTGGGCCAGATCCGGCCGGTACCGCGGAACGGCGGCACGACCGGGGACTTTCCGGTCAGCACCAGATGGGTGATGCCCGAGGGCGTACAGACGCTCTCGACCGACACATAGTCGCCGAACGGCTCGCTCGCCCTGCCCTCGAGGAACTCCTCCAGGATGAACGGCTCCCAGGCCCCGTCGGCGGCGAGGGCGTCGAGGCGGGCACGTACGGCGCGTGCGTCCTCGGGCGTGCGCAGCGCGTAGGCGTCCCGGCTCCGGGAGGCGGTCACCGGCTTGGCGAGCGAGGGCAGACCGATGGCGCGCAGGGCCTCGTCCCAGTCCTCGGGCGACTCCACGACCCGGACCGCCGTCCCGTCGACGCCCGCCGCGCGCAGCGCCCGGCGCTGTGCGCCCTTGTCGGTGTAGAGGCGGGCGGTCTCCACGGACAGGCCGGGCAGACCGAGTGCGGCGGCGAGTTCGGCACCCGGACGGATCATGTCCTCGCAGAAGGTGAGGATCGCGTCCGGGGCGAGCGCGCGGACCAGGGCCACGTCCTCGGCCGGCTGTCCGGTGAGGGTCCGGACCTCGCCCAACAGCTCCATTACCGGCCGGAGTTGGTCCACGTGGGCGGAGCGGTCCGGGACCAGGAAGACGATGTCCCCGAGGTCGGCGAGGCCCGCGCCGATCTCTCCGGCGGGCACCGCACCGGCATCGTAGAGAACGGCGAAGAGCGGCCGCTGAGGTGGTGTCATGGTCATTTCCCCCGGTTCTCCGGCGTGGACGGTGCGGCCGGGCTGACCGGATTGGCCACCAGCGAGGCCAGCGCCCGCCGCAGGGTGCCGGCGTAGGCCTCCACGGAGGTCCGCGCCAGGAAGGCCGGGTCGAAGCCGATGCGCACCTGGCCCTCGGCGCCGCTGATCTCGACGTTGACGTGGAACGGGAAGCTGGGCTTGCCCCGGCGCCACCAGCCACGCGTGGGCACGGATGCCAGCCGGTCGAGCTCCCGGTAGGCATGGAAGTGCATGAAGTTGAAGGTGACGTCGAACGGCGGCCGGCCGAGCCGCTCCACGATCTGCGCCTGGGGGTAGGCCTGGTGCGGGGCGCCCTCGCTCTCCGCGTCGGCGGCGGCGCGGATGAGCCCCGCCCAGGTGTCGTCGACGGTCGCGAAGCGCACCGGCAGCGTGTTGAGGAAGAGCCCGGTCGCCAGGTCGGAACCGGCGCTCGGCGGGCGGGTGTTGAACACCAGGCCGGTGACGATGTCGTGGTCGCGCCGGACCCAGGTGCCCAGCGCCCGTACGTGCGCGGCCAGCGCGACGGACTTCACCGGGACACCGAGCATCCGGGCCACCCCGGACAGGGAGCGCACCAGCGCCGCGTCCAGGGCGAACTCGACGCGGCCGTCCGCGTCGGGGGTCTTCCGGTGCTTCGCCGCGTCGAAGAGCAGGGCGGGTGCGTCCGCCTGCCGGAACCAGTGCGCTGCGGCGGCCGGCGAGTCGGCGGCCGCGCGTTCGGCGGAGAGGAAGTCGTGCTGTACGTCCGGGGACAGCGCCGGCAGCCCCGCGTCCGCGCCGTCCCGCGCCGCGGCGTAGAGGGTCATCAGCTCCACGGCCATCCGGCTCAGGCTCCAGCCGTCGAGGATGGCGTGGTGGACCGCCAGCACGGTGTGGAAGGAGCCGGGCAGCGCCACCACATGGCAGCGGACCAGGGACGGGGACCGCCAGTCGATCGGTGCGGCGAGCTGCTGGTCGCACCAGGCGCGCAGCAGGGCCGCGCCCCCGTCGGCGTCGGCGGCCCGCTCGATGCTCAGGCCGGGCCGGGCGTCTGCCCAGACGAGCTGGGCCGGCACCGAGAGCCCGCCGAAGTCGAAGGCGGTGCGCAGCGCCGGGTGCCGGCGGGCGAGGGCGTCGAGGGCGGTACGGAAGCTGCTCTCGTCGAAGGGGGCGGCGACCTCCCAGCCGTCCATGCTGTGGTAGAGCAGCGGGTCCTGGCTGGTCTCGCAGAGGTAGAGCATGCCGGTCTGGAGCGCCGAGGCGGGCAGGGCGTCCTGCACCCCCTCGGGGATCCGGGTGCGGTCCTCCGGGGCGAGGAGGGAGAACGGCGCCGCGCTCCCCGCCGGCCCGTGCCCCTCCGAGGGGTTGCCGTCGGCCGGTGCCGCGGCCACCGAGGGCGAGCTCAGCATGGCGCGCACGCTCTGATGCACCATCACATCGCGCAGGGTGAGCGGGATTCCCCGCGCACGGGCGTCGTTGATCACGCGGAGGGCGATCAGCGAGTCCCCGCCGAGGGCGTAGAACTTGTCGTCCAGGCCGATCTCCTGGACCGACAGGTTCTCCCGGAGCACGCCCAGGAGGATGTCGGCCACCTCGTCCCGTCCGGCCGCGGCGGACTCACGCGCCACGAGCGGCGGAGTGCCGCCGCGCTCTTTCCGCAATTCCTCCATGCCCAGCGTTTCCCTTCGGTATCGAGACCAATCGGCGGCACGAGGACGCGGCGTGCCCCGAGCATCCGCCGGCGGCCACGCCGGCCCCTCCTCAGGCGGCCGCCGCTTCCGGAAGCTGCACCTCGCGCATCCTCCTGAGGGGCGAGAAGACCACGAACAGCGAGGCGCTCCACATCCCCAGCACGCACACCCACAGCGCCGGCCGCAGCCCGGCCCCGGTGGCGAGTGCGCCGCCGAACAGGGAGCCGAGCGGCACGACGCCGTAGCTGATCCAGAGGTAGACCGCGCTCACCCGGCTGAGCAGCCCGCGCGGGCAGACCAGCTGGCGGTAGGACAGGGCCGCGGTGTTGAACAGGGTGCTGTTGGCGGACAGCGCGGCCAGCCCGACCGCGTACAGGAAGACCCCCCAGCCCGGCTGCGACAGCGGCATCAGGAAGTACAGCGGGCCGGGCAGCAGCATCGACACCCAGATGACGCGCGCGCTCCCGATCCGGGCGGAGATCCGCCGGGCGAACGCGCCGGTGACCAGACCGCCGACGGACCCCAGGGTGAACACCAGGCCGACGGTGGTCGCGGACGCGTGCAGATCGCGCAGCAGGAAGGTGACCGCGATCGAGGAGGCCGCGGTCACGAAGAAGTTGCACACACTGGTGCACAGCAGCAGCCTGCGCAGGATGACCTGCTTGCGGACGAAGGTGAGTCCTTCGCCCATGGCCGCCCGGAACGGCACGGGGCGCGCACCCGCCGGCGGGCCCTGCTCGGACTTCGGCACGCGGATCAGCCCCAGCGTCAGGGCGCTGAGCGCATACGTGAGCACATTGGCGTACAGCGTCCGGGTGGCGCCGACCAGGCCGACGAGGGCACCGCCGAGACCGGGGCCGGCCACCTCCGCCAGCGACTCGCACATGCCGAGCTTGCCGTTGCCGTCGACCAGTTGGGAGGCGCTCACCAGCTTGGGCAGCTGGCTGCGGTAGGCGACCGTGAACAGCACGGTCAGCACGCCGGAGACGCCGACGACCGCGTACAGGTACCAGAGCGTCAGCCGGCCCGCCAGGGCGATCAGGGGAACGGAGAGGATCAGCAGCAGCCGGGCGACATCGCAGAAGATCATGATCTTCCGCTGGTCGAGCCGGTCGGCGAGCACACCGGCCGGCAGCGAGAACAGCAGATACGGCAGCCAGCCCAGGGAGGTCAGCAACGACACCTGGAACGTGCCGGCGTGCAGGGTGTCGAGCGCGAGGACGGGGAGGACGATCAGCGCCGTCCGCGGACCGAGCGTTCCCGCCCCCTGCCCGAACCACAGCAGCATGAAGTTCCGGTTGCGCCAGAGCGACGTGGGCGCCGCTGCCGTCTCGCCCCGCGGCTGGGCCGTCTGCGTCATCGATGCGTCCTGCCTTGGTGAGGTGGGGCGCTTCCCTCGCCCGTGCGCCCCACCCTGCCGGGCCGGCCCGGCCGCTCCTAGTGCGGCGGCGGGAACTACCGATGAAGTGCCGATGCGCCTGCCCTTCCGGCCGCCGGCCGCTCGCCGGGGCTCCCTGCCCCGGCGAGCGGCCTCTCCGACGGCAGCACTGGCCCGCGCCGTCCGGTGCTACGTCCCCCACTGGGGGACAGCGCCCCCGGGCGGCCCCTGCAGGTAGGTGCGGATGACGTTGAGGAGGGTGAACCGGACAAGGTTGTCGCCGCCGGAGGCGACTTTCATGATGAGGCCGCACTGCAGGAAGGCATGGATGGCGCGGGCGACCTGGGCCCGCGGGATGCCGATGCTGGCGACCACCTTCTCCACGGTCCAGGCCCCCGGCCAGTCACTGAGCCTGACCAGCAGGTCGCGATAGGGCCCCGGCTGCGCCGCCACCGCGTCCCGCACCGTGCTCGCCACATCCGTGCGGTCCCCGGGGTGGGTCGCCAGCAGATGCGGTTCCTCACGTGCCATGCCCACGATCTCCTCGGGCGAGATGAGGGTGAACCAGGAGGCGGCCGCCTCCAGGGCTCTCGGCAGGCCGTCCAGCCGTCGGCTCACCTCCGCGCAGACCGCCAACGTGGCCTCGTCGAGCCGGAATTCGGGCTGGAGGTCCGTGATCAGTTCGACCAGCAGGGCCACCGCGGGCGAGGCCGCGGTCTCCTCGCGGCCCGCGGCGGCCGCGGCGACGGACAGCGGGCGCAGGGCGAGCCGGTAGTCCTCGGGCCCTCCCTGCGGGGTACGGGCGGTCTCGAGAATGCGTACCTTCGGGCACTCCCGGAGCAGCGCCCACAGGGTGGGGCGGGTCACCTGCCCCGCGTCGTTGCCGTCGAGCACCAGCAGCGCGGGCCGGTCGCCGATGAGCCGCACGAGGTGGTCGACGCTGCCGTCCTCGCGGGTCAGCAACGCCTCGATGCGCTCACCTCGATCGCCCACGCGGTTGCCGGACGGGCCCGACACCCGTGCACCGGGGGCCGGTTCGCCGAGGGGGCCCCGGAATAACGCCGCCGACTGCGCCGACTCGTGCCGCAAGGACGCCCACAGCGTGGGCACGCCGTTCAGCGAACGGAGCGTGTGGGCCACCGCGGTGGCCAGATGCGTCTTGCCCACGCCCCCGAATCCCGTGAGGGCGGTGATGCGTTCGTACTCGCTCTGTACGCGCCGGAGGACCGTGTCGACCTCCCACTCGCGGCCGTACAGCGGCCGGGCCGCCGCCGTGGGCGACAGGGTCAGCGACTCGAACATCGCCTCACCCGCCTCGCACCCGGCGGCCCGCTCGAAGGCGACACGCTCCTGCGAGGTCAGCCGCAGGGCGTCCGCGAGCAGCCGGACGGTGTCCCGGCGCGGAACCGCCACTTGTCCCTGCTCCAGATTCCGGACAGCCCGCACGCTGACCATGGACAGTCCGGAGAGCTCGGTCTGGGTGAGCCGAGTGCGCTCCCGGAACTTTCGAAGCTGCTGTCCGAATTCCTCACCGTTGACTGCGACAACCATCGAGATCGCTCCATGAAGGGGTGTTTCATAGCCGACAGGCCGTCACCGTGGGTGGGCGACGGCTCTTCACATCTCTCGTCGACACCCGGCCGCACCAGGCGCCAACGGCTGCTTACGTACGTCCCGGCAAACGGTGTGCAGGACTGTACAAAACGGACCGCCCCGCCCGCAGAAATCCTTCTTGCTGCACGATCCCCCCTGGTCAACACTCATTCTGGACAAGTTTTGGCAATGTGCGGCCCCGGTGAAGTCCGCAGAGCGACGTGCGGGGCCGACGAGTGACGACTATAGGCACGCTTTCCGACGACCTCGGGTGTTTTCCGGAGGAGGTGAGCCATCACATATCGGCGCCCGCCCGACACCAATCCCCACCGGCGGCAACGCACCGCACGGCCCACAGAACGACGCCCCCACCTGGGATTTTCCCTGGCCGCCGGAAATACCTGTAAATAACCGAGAATAAAATGATTCACACCAATTGCCCGTAGTAACTTCACCGGCCGCGGGAACACCCGAGGGGACCGTTCATAAATCCCTTGCCCGACCACGGAGAGATCTGTAGTGTCCCTTTCGGCCGACGACACGAAAATCACGGAAAGGGACGCCACCCGATCCCTTTCTCTGCGCTACCCCTTTTCCGCGCCACCCCTTTTTCGTCAATCCTGGCATCGGAATTGATGAGCCCCGGAAAATGAACCGCGGGCGCAGATGGCTTCCCGCGCCGCGCGGCCCGCCGGCACACCCGCCCCGCGCCCCGTCGGACCGAGGAACTGATCCTCCGGAATTCCCACGACAGGGCCGACGCCCGCATGGCCGCCGTCCCGGCCCACACACGGCCCCGGACATGCGCCCGGTGGCCCACTGGAATACGACCGGCACACCGCGTCGGGAGCCGCAGAACTCCTCCGGAAGGCCGGACGGCCCACCCGCACCGGACGTCACACCGGGCCGCCCGGCCCGTCGGCCTCGCGTCCACGGGTCCCCACGCCCGCCCTCACGTCCCCGCCGGGGCCGTCCCGGCCCACGGACCCGGACGCTCCGGTGCCGGCCGCCCCGAACTACCCCCGATCTACCGCCTGTTCTGCCGTTCGACCGGATTTCGGCGCTCCTACACTGGCCGCAGATCTTGCCCTTCTGTTCGCACCGTACCGAGTGCGCACAACATTCAGGTATCCGGCCCGGCGGCACACAGGCCGGCCTCTCCGAAGTGGGTGCAATTTGAACAGTTCGCCGTACACCCAGTCCTTGCCCTTTGCCACCGGTGTCGCCGTCCAGCGCTATCTGAGCGCCGAAGAAGGGCTGGCCGCGGCCCAGGACGAGGGGTGCAGCCACTGGTACATCGACGCCAGCCTGATGGCGGACATGCCGCACAACTGGTCCGGCGAGCGCAGCCGTTCACTGGTCGCGGCCGCGGCCGACCGGGGCCTGTCGCCCATCCTGCACGGCAACTTCCGGGCGCCGCTGGCCTCGGAGATCCCGGAGGTCCGGGAGGCGTCCCTGCAGTACGTGCGCAGCGAAATCGAATTGGCGGCACGGCTGGAGGCGACCTCGCTGGTGATCCACGGCGGTGCGTTCGTCGAACCCCGCCCGACGAAGGCGCACCGCGACGCCGCGCTCGAACGGTTCCTCACCCTGCTGTCCGAGGTCGTCCGCGAGGCGGCCGAGAAGGGCGTCGAGGTCTGGCTGGAGAACCTCTCCTACTACCCGAAGTTCCGTCCGTTCTCGTACGTCTTCACACGGGAGACGGACTTCTCGGTGGCAGTGGACGCGATACCCGGCATCAAGTTCATCCTCGACGTCGGCCACGCGAACGTGAACCAGTCGGCCGCGGTGCCGACGTTCGAGAAGTTCTCGTCGTCGGTCGCCGCCCTGTCGCTGAGCAACAACGGAGGCGACCAGGACGCCCATCTCGCGCTGGACGAGGGCACGCTGTCCGTCCGCGAGATCACCGACGCCATCCGGGCCCGCAACTGGGAGGGCGTCATCGCCTTCGAGACCCGCAACGAGAGCGTCGAGAGCGGCATCGCCTACCTCACCAAGATCTGGGAGTCCGCTGCCGGTTCCCCAGTCTGACGCCCCCGGCGGCCTGCCGCACGGCTCGGTTAATGTGGGGCAAAACAGGACGCACGCGCACGGCCGGGTGGCCGTATACCGGGAGGCGGCACGGTGCACGGCGAGTACAAGGTCCCCGACGGCAAGCTCGTCGTGGTCGATCTGAACGTCGAGGGCGGCGTTCTGCGGAACGTACGGGTGGCCGGCGATTTCTTCCTGGAACCCGACGAGGCCCTCCTGTCCATCGACGCGGCCCTGGAAGGCGCCCCGGCCCACACCGACGCGGCAGGTCTCGCCGCCCGTATCGACCGGGCCCTGCCCGACGGCGCGGTGCTGCTGGGCATCACGACGGAGGGGGTGGCCGTCGCCGTGCGCCGCGCGCTGGCGCAGGCCACCGAGTGGGGCGACTACGACTGGCAGCTCATTCACGAGCGCCCGCAGCCGCCGGCCCTGCACATGGCGCTCGACGAGGTCATCACCACCGAGGTCGCCGCGGGCCGGCGTCCGCCGACGCTCCGCGTCTGGGAGTGGGACTCCCCCGCCGTGATCATCGGCAGCTTCCAGTCGCTGCGCAACGAGGTCAGCCCCGAGGGCGTCGCCCGCCACGGCATCACCGTCGTGCGCCGGATCTCCGGCGGCGGCGCCATGTTCGCCGAACCGCAGAGCACCATCACCTACTCCCTGGCCGTCCCCGAAGCGCTCGTCTCGGGCCTCTCGTTCGCCGACAGCTACGCCTACCTCGACGACTGGGTCCTCGCCGCGCTCGGCGACATGGGCATCAAGGCGTGGTACCAGCCGCTCAACGACATCGCCACCGACGTCGGGAAGGTCGCGGGCGCCGCGCAGAAGCGCGTGGTCGGGCCGGGCGGCGGACCGGGTGCGGTCCTGCACCACGTGACCATGGCCTACGACATCGACGCCGACAAGATGCTCGACGTGCTGCGCATCGGCAGGGAGAAGCTCTCCGACAAGGGCACCAGGAGTGCAGGGAAGCGCGTCGATCCGCTGCGCCGTCAGACCGGGCTGCCCCGCGAGACCGTCATCGAGAAGATGATCGACTCCTTCCGCTCCCGCTACGGCCTCACCCGGGGCGGGGTCACCGACGAGGAACTGGCCCGCGCCCAGGACCTCGTGCGGACCAAGTTCACCCACCCGGAGTGGACCGCACGCGTTCCCTGACCCGCCCCGCGGTGTTTCGACGACGCGGGGCCGGGCGGGCGGTCATCCCGTGGAGCCGGTCCGCTCCGGCCGCGCCGACCGGCCCGGTGCCATGACCATCAGCACCGTATAGAGCGTCAGCCCGGTGGCCAGGCCCACCGCCCAGCCGTAGTCGGCCAGGGGCCTGAGGAAGGGGATCAGGCCGTCGGCGGGGAAGGGACCCTTGCCGGGCTGGGAGTACGAGCCGCCGACGGCCAGCAGTCCGCCGACGACGAAGGCGAGGACGGCCCGCCAGTTCCAGCCGGCCGAGTACCAGTAGCGGCCGCCGGGGCGGTAGAGGTCGGCGAGGTCGAGGACGGTGCGGCGGATGATCCAGTAGTCGGCGATGAGGATGCCGGCGACGGTGCCGAGCAGTCCGCCGACCACACCGAGCCAGGTGAAGATGTACAGCTCGGGGGTGGCGGTGAGCTTCCACGGCAGGATGATCACGCCGACCACGCCGGTGATCAGCGCGCCCGTACGGAAGTTGATGAGCTTCGGCGCCAGGTGGGCCAGGTCGTAGGCGGGCGAGACGACATTGGCGGCGATGTTCACGGAGATCGTCGCGATCAGGACCGTGACCAGGGCGAAGAGCAGGCCGAAGACGCTGTCGGACTTGCCGGCCAGGGCGACGGGGTCCCAGATCGGCGCCCCGTACACCGCCTGCGAACCGGAGGTGACCAGGACGGAGAGCAGCGCGAACGCCGTCATCGTGGTCGGCAGCCCCAGGGACTGTCCCCAGACCTGGGCCCGCTGGCCGGCGCCGAAGCGGGTGAAGTCGGGGATGTTGAGGGACAGGGTGGCCCAGAAGCCGATCATGCCCATGAGGGACGGGAAGAAGACCGGCCAGAAGTGCTCGCCCCAGCCCAGTGCGCTCGGCTGGTCCAGCAGCGCTCCAAACCCGCCCGCCTTGGCCGCCATCCATCCGAGCAGCGCCAGCGCGCCGACGAGGACGAAGGGCGCGGCCCAGTTCTCGAAGCGGCGCAGGGTCTCCATGCCCCGGTGGATGATGGCGAGTTCGACGGCCCAGAAGACCAGGAAGCAGAGCCAGAGGGTCCAGGGGTAGCCGCCGACGGAGGCCGCTCCGGCCCAGTCACCGCCGAAGATCTTGCCCAGCAGGACGTAGATGCCCTGGCCGCCGATCCAGGTCTGGATGCCGAACCAGCAGCAGGCCACGGCGGCCCGTACCAGCGCGGGCAGATTGGCGCCGCGCAGCCCGAACGACGCCCGCGCCAGCACGGGGAAGGGGATGCCGTACTTCGGTCCCGCATGCCCGGTGAGCAGCATCGGGACGAGGACGACGACATTGGCCAGGGCGATGGTGAACACCGCCTGCTTCCAGTCCATGCCGAGCGCCACCAGCCCGGAGGCGAGCGTCCAGGAGGGGATGTTGTGGGCCATGCCGACCCAGAGGGCGGTGAAGTTGTAGGTGGTCCAGCGGCGTTCGGAGAGCGGTACGGGGCGCAGGTCGTCGTTGACGTACCGGCCGTGGACGGCGATGGCGCCCGGCGCCGGTTCGACGCGGCCGTCCGGGGCGGTGAGCTGGCCCGGGGGCGCTATGGGGAGCTCCGGCGGCACGGGTGAGGGGGTCGCGGACATACGGGGGCCCTTTCGTCCGGGTGCGGGCCGCCCGGTGGCCGGGCGGCGCAGCATGTCCTAGGGGGTGTCTCTTTGGTCTCCGTGGATCAGCCTGCGGCGTCTGGTGCCGTGCATCGCAAGGCGGAGTGTCTCCCGCGGACTGGGTGTCCGTGGGTGATGCGACAACGCCGCGAGGCGCGGTGCCAGGCGCTGCAGGCCCACGGAGACCGGAGAGACACCCCCTAGGTCGTGGCGCCCGGCCGACGGGCCGGGCACCGCGACCGCTGGGGCCGACTCGGGCCGCACGCCGAAGGCGGTGTGCACCGCCCCCGTACCGGCGCCCGTTCAGTCGGCGAACGCGGGGAGGATCTCCGCTCCGTACGCGTCGATGGTGGATTCCTTGGCGTCGTGCATGGCGTAGAGCGCGAACTGGTCGACGCCCAGCGCCTCCAGTTGCCGCAGCTTGTCGATGTGTGCGGCGGCCGGGCCGAGCAGGCAGAAGCGGTCGATGACCGCGTCCGACACGAAGCCGGCGTCGGGGTTGCCGGACCGGCCGTGGTGGGCGTAGTCGTAGCCCTCCCGGGAGGCGATGTACTCGGTCAGCTCGTCCGGCACCATGCCGGAGTGCTCGCCGTAGCGTGCGACGAGGTCGGCGACGTGGTTGCCGACCATGCCACCGAACCAGCGGCACTGCTCGCGGGCGTGGTCCAGGTCGTCGCCCACATAGGCCGGTGCGGCGACGCAGATCGTGATGTCGTCCGGGTCGCGGCCGGCGTCCTTCGCGGCGGTCCGTACGGCCTTGACCATCCATTCGGTGAGGAAGGGGTCGGCCAGCTGGAGGATGAACCCGTCGGCCAGTTCGCCGGCCATGGCGAGGGCCTTGGGCCCGTAGGCGGCCATCCAGACCGGGAGCTTGCCGTCCTTGATCCAGGGGATCTTGATCCGGTGGTCGCCGACGTACGCCTCCCGGCCCTCGGCCAGATCCCGGATGACGCCGATCGCCTGGCCCAGCCGGGCCAGGGTGTTGGGCGGCCGGCCGGCCACCCGCATCGCGGAGTCGCCCCGGCCGATGCCGCAGACCGTGCGGTTGCCGTACATCTCGTTGAGGGTGGCGAAGGTGGAGGCGGTGACCTCGGGGGCCCGGGTGGAGGGGTTGGTGACCATCGGGCCGACGATCAGTCGCTCGGTGTGCTCCAGGACGCGGCTGTAGAGGACGAACGGTTCCTGCCACAGCACGGTCGAGTCGAAGGTCCAGCCGTAGCGGAAGCCGTTGCGCTCGGCACGGCGCATCAGGGACACCACGGCGGAGGAGGGCGGGTCGGCCTGCAGAACAACTCCGAAGTCCACGGCGGCGCTCCTTAAATGAGGTACTGGCATGTGCCACGCGGGATGTACTGCCCGTGTCCCGCGCGTCCGGTGAACTGCCGCCGGTCGATGACGAGTTCACCCCGCGAGAGGACCGTTTCGACCTGCCCGGTGAGCTGTTTGCCCTCGTACGCCGAGTAGTCGACGTTCATGTGGTGGGTCTCGGCCGAGAGGGTCTGCTGGGCGGTGGGGTCGTAGAGGACGAGGTCGGCGTCGGCGCCCGGGGCGATGGTGCCCTTCTTCGGGTAGAGGCCGAACATCCTGGCCGGGGTGGCGCAGGCGATCTCGATCCAGCGACGGCGGCTGATCCGGCCCTCCACGACGGCCTGGTGCAGGAGGTCCATCCGGTTCTCGACGCCGGGCATCCCGTTGGGGATCTTGGAGAAGTCGCCGCGGCCGAGCTCCTTCTGCCCCTGGAAGCAGAACGGGCAGTGGTCGGTGGAGACCACCTGGAGGTCGTTGGTGCGCAGCCCGCGCCACAACGCCTCCTGGTGCTCACGGGGCCGCAGCGGCGTGGAGCAGACGTACTTGGCGCCCTCGAAGTCCGGCTCGGCGAGGTTGTCGGTGGACAGGAACAGGTACTGCGGGCAGGTCTCGCCGAAGACGTTCAGCCCCTTGTCGCGGGCCTGGGCGATCTCGGCGAGGGCCTCCTCGGCGGAGACGTGGACGACATAGAGCGGGGCGCCGGCCACCCGCGCCAGCTGGATGGTGCGGTGGGTGGCCTCGGCCTCCAGGAGGACCCGGCGGACCTCGCCGTGGTAGCGCGGGTCGGTCCTCCCCTCGGCCAGCGCCTGTTCGACGAGGACGTCGATGGCGATGCCGTTCTCGGCGTGCATCATCACCAGGCCGCCGTTGTCGGCGGAGCGCTGCATCGCACGCAGGATCTGTCCGTCGTCGCTGTAGAAGACGCCGGGGTAGGCGGTGAACAGCTTGAAGGAGGTGACGCCCTCCGCCACCAGGAGGTCCATCTCCTTGAGGGTGTGCTCGTTGACGTCCGAGAGGATCATGTGGAACGCGTAGTCGATGGCGCACTGGGCGTCGGACTTGGCGTGCCAGGTGTCCAGGCCGGCCCGGAGTGACTTGCCGCGGGACTGGACCGCGAAGTCGATGAGGGTGGTGGTACCGCCCCAGGCAGCGGCGCGGGTCCCGGTCTCGAAGTTGTCGGAGGAGAAGGTCCCGCCGAACGGGAAGTCCAGGTGCGTGTGTGCGTCGACGCCGCCCGGGATGACGTATCTGCCGGTGGCGTCGAGGATGCGGTCCGCCGACTCTCCCCAGCCGGCCGCGGTGGGACTGCCGTGCGCGGCGAGGGCGGCGATCCGGCCGTCCTCCACCAGGACATCGGCATGGATCTCATCGGCGGCTGTGATCACCAGTCCGCCCCGGACGACCGTACGGCTCACCATCCCTGCTCCTTCCACACCAGCGGTATCGGCGGCACGGGAACGCGGAGCTCGACGCGCACCATCCCCTCGGCAGGTCTGCTCCGCTGACGCCACGCCACAACCGGTCTACACCCGTAGATCACGGTCGAGAAGGAGACCGTAGAAGCATGTCACCCACGGTGGCAATACCGTGACCGTTAATCAGCGGAGACCTTCGTGTTGCGCCGACGATCATCTGGACGGTTCAACGCGGGGCCGGGCGGCCCGGCCGCGCCGGGCGGCGGAGGGGTGCGGGGGCGGCCCGATGGGCAGGTATGCGCCGACGCCGGGGGGCAATCCTTACGAGCGCCACGGCATCCTGGCGGACGAGGCAGAGGGGCGACTGGGCATGGAGCACAGCACACCGTGGGAGTTCTCCGACGACCGGGGGCGCCTCGCGGTGGCCGGGGAGCGGCCGTTGCGGATCGTGGCGTACATACAGGCGGGGGCGACGCTGTGGGACCACGGCATACGCCCCGTGGGGCTCTTCGGGTCCCAGCACGACGGCACCGTCCCCGACCCCGCCAAGGGCGGTGAACTCCCGCTCGCGGAGATCCGCTACCTGGGTTCGGGCGGCGCGCTGCACCCGGACACCCTGCTGGAGGCGGAGCCGGACCTCGTCGTGGCCGTGACCTATGACGGCGAGCAGGTCTACGGCCTGGAGCAGAAGACCGCGCTGGAGCTGGAGACGCATGTCCCGGTGGCCACGGTCGCGGTGGGGCCCGGCCGGAGCCTGGCCGAGGTCCGCGAACGGTTCGCGGCGCTCGCCGGTTCGCTGGGGCGGGGCGAACCCCTCGGCACCGCCCGCGAGTTGGACGCCGCCGAGGACGCCCTGCGGCAGGCCAGCGGCGCAGCGGTGCGGCCGCGGGTGCTGGCGCTGTCGCCGGCCGGCCCGGAGCGGGTGCACCTGGCCCGGCCCAGCTCCTGGCCGGACCTGCGGGCGCTGACCGAACACGGCGTCGGTCTGCTGGAGCCGGCCGCGGGCGCCGGGGTGAACTGGTCCACCGTCGGCTGGGCGGAGGCCGCGGCGATGAACCCGGACATCGTGCTCATGGACGTGCGGACCAACGCCGCGCGGCCCCAGGAGCTCCGGGCCGACGAGCACTGGCGCGCGCTCGAGACCCGGGCCCGGCTGCTGCCGTGGAACCCCGAGGCCCCGTGCAGCCGGCGCGCGCACACCCGGTTCTTCACCCTGCTGGCCGATACGGTGCGCGAGTTCGCCGGGACGGAGTGAGGCGGGCCGGGGCCCACCGCGAAGGAGCGGGGGCGCCCCTCTCCGCGACACCCCCGCCCCGTCCGCGGCGGTGCCGGTTACGAAGCGCCCAGCAGGCCCTGGGCCGACCGCAGTGCGTCCGCGAGCAGGTCCGCGCCCTCCTCCGCCTCGGCGATCGTCAGCGTCATCGGGGGTGCGATCCGCAGCGAGGCGCCGCCCTGCCCGCCCTTGCCGACCAGCAGTCCACGTTCCCGGGCGGCCTCCACCACCAGCGAGGCGGCCTCCGGCGAGCGCTCGTCGGTGCCGGGCCGGACCAGTTCGACGCCGATCATCAGGCCCCGGCCGCGCACCTCCCGTACGAGCCCGAGGCCGGCCGCGACCGCCCGCAGCCGCTCGATGAGCAGGCCGCCGACCCGCCGGGCGTTGCCCTGGAGGTCGTGTTCGAGGAGGTAGTTGAGGTTGGCCAGGCCCGCGGCCATGGTGACGGGGCTGCCGCCGAAGGTGGAGATGGAGTTCGCGGAGAGCGAGTTCATCACCTCGGCGCGGGCCACCACCCCGCCGATGGACATGCCGTTGCCGATGCCCTTGGCGAAGGTGAGCATGTCGGGCGGGCCGTTGCCGTCGTGCGCCTGCCAGCCCCAGAAGTGGTCGCCGGTGCGGCCCCAGCCGGTCTGCACCTCGTCGCTGATCCACAGGATGCCGTGCCGGGCGAGCACCTCGCGGAAGGCCGCGTAGAGACCGTCCGGCGGCATGGTGAACCCGCCGACGCCCTGGACGGGTTCGGCGATCAGCGCGGCGACGCCGCCCGCGGTCTGCTGGAGCATGTCCTCCAGGTCGGCGACGCAGGCGGCGGTGTACGCGGCGTCGCTCAGCTCCGCGTACGGGCCGCGGCTGCGTACCCCGCCGTGGACATAGAGCGTCTGCAGCGGGGAGAGGCTGGTCGGGGACCAGCTCTGGTTGCCGGTGATGCCGACGGTGGAGAACGACCGGCCGTGGTAGCTGTTGCGCATCGCCAGGATCTGGTTGGAGCGGCGGTGCGTGGTGGCCAGGAGCAGGGCCGCGTCGTTGGCCTCGGTGCCGGAGGTGGTGAAGAAGACCCGGGCGTCGGGGATGCCGGAGAGCGCCACGATCCGTTCCGCCAGCTCCACCATGGGGCGGGAGAGGTAGAGCGTCGAGGTGTGGATGATGCGGCCGGCCTGCTCGCTGACGGCCTTGGTCACCTCGGGCAGCGCATGGGCCGTCATGGTGGTGAGGATGCCGCCGAAGAAGTCGAGGTAGCGGTTGCCCTCGGCGTCGAAGACGTGGCGGCCCTCGCCGTGGGTGAGTTCGAGGGGCCGCTCGTAGTAGAGGCTGAGCCAGGAGGGCAGGACGGCCTGGTGGCGGGCGTGCAGGCTCGCCGCCTCATGGGGCACCTGGGTCATGGCTGCACCAGCCCGTCGTACGCATCGGGGCGGCGGTCGCGGTAGAACGCCCACTGCTGCCGGACCTCGTCGATCAGGGCGAAGTCGAGGTCGCGGACGACCAGTTCCTCCTTGGAGTCGCTGGCGACGTCGCCGACGAACCGGCCCCGGGGGTCGACGAAGTAGCTGGTGCCGTAGAAGTCGTTGTCGCCGTACTCCTCGACGCCGACCCGGTTGATCGCCGCGATGAAGTACTCGTTGGCGACGGCGGCCGCGGGCTGTTCCAGCTGCCAGAGGTAGGCGGACAGGCCGCGGGAGGTGGCGGAGGGGTTGTAGACCAGCTGGGCACCGTTGAGGCCCAACTGCCGCCAGCCCTCGGGGAAGTGGCGGTCGTAGCAGATGTAGACGCCGACCTTGCCGACGGCGGTGTCGAAGACCGGCCAGCCGGCGTTGCCCGGCTTGAAGTAGTACTTCTCCCAGAAGCCCTTGACCTGCGGGATGTGGTGCTTGCGGTAGGTGCCCAGGACCGTGCCGTCGGCGTCGATGACGGCCGCGGTGTTGTAGTAGAAGCCGGGCTGTTCGACCTCGAAGACGGGAACGACGATGACCATGCCGGTCTCCCGGGCGAGGTCCTGCATCCGCCGCACGGTCGGCCCGTCCGGCACCGGCTCGGCCCAGCGGTAGTGCTCGGGCTCCTGGACCTGGCAGAAGTACGGAGCGTTGAAGACTTCCTGGAAGCCGATCACTTTCGCGCCCTGCGCGGCCGCCGCCCGGGCGTACTCCTCGTGCTTCGCGATCATCGATTCGGTGTCGCCGGTCCAGGTCGCCTGGACCAGTGCGGCACGCACAACATCGGCCATGAGCTGCTCCTTTGTCGATGCGTCAGCCTGCAGCCCGCGCGGGATCTACGCGTGTGGAGGCGACCGTAAGCCCCGCCATGCGGCGTGGCAAGACCATCTCTCCGTGGCGCGTCCACGAGATCGACAGGCAAACTTGCAAGTTTGCCTGTCGATATTTACGCTGGAGATATGCCGGAAAAGGGCCAGGAACGCCTGGCGACGGAGCTGGGCACCACCGTCTCCCTGCTGATGCGCCATCTGCGCGCCGCCTCGCCGCACGGGGAGCTCACCCCGACCCAGCGCGCGGTGATCAGCCGGATCGCGACCGACGGCAGCGCCACCATCGCCGCCCTGGCCCGCGCCGAGCTGGTCCGCCCGCAGTCGATGCGGCTGACCGTCGGGGCCCTGGAGGAGCGCGGCGTCCTCGCCCGCAGCCCGCATCCGACGGACGGCCGGCAGGTGGTCTTCTCGCTCACCGAGGAGGGCCGCCGGATACTCACCGTCGTACGGCAGGCCAAGCACAACTGGCTGGCCCAGGCCATCGCCGACCGGCTGACCCCGGAGGAGCAGCGGACCCTGGAGACGGCCACCGAGCTGATACGGCGGCTGATGCCGCAATGAACGGCCCTTCCGCCGCCGGGCGGGGCGGCACACCGGAGGCGGCCACGGGTGCGGCGGCCGTCGCCGCCCCGCGGGACACGGATGAGCCCGCCGCCACCGGCACGGCCAACGCCCGCGGCGCGGGCACCGGCATCAGCACGGCCACCGGCTCCGGCGCGGACACCGGCTCCGGCCGCGCCTTCGGCGCCCGGCTGATGGCGCCCCTGCTGCTCGGCTCGGTGCTGAACCCCGTCAACTCGACCATGATCGCCACCGCGCTGGTGGCGATCGGCCGGGACTTCCACGTCGGGGCCGCCGACACCGCCTGGCTGATCTCCGCGATGTACCTCGCCAGCGCGGTGGGCCAGCCGTCGATGGGGCGGCTCGCGGACCGCGTCGGGCCTCGCCGGGTCTTCGTCGCCGGCTCGCTGACCGTCTGCGCCGCGGGCGTCATCGGGACGCTCGCGCCCACCTTCGCGGTGCTGATCGTCTCCCGGATCGTGCTCGGCATCGGCACCGCCGCCGCCTACCCCGCCGCGATGGCGGTGCTGCGCGCCGAGTCACGGCGGACCGGCCGTCCGACGCCCCGGTACGTGCTCGGACGGCTCTCGCTCGCCGCACTCGGCAGCGCCGCCGTCGGCCCCACGCTCGGCGGGCTGCTCGCCGCGACCGCGGGCTGGCGCGCGGTGTTCGCGGTCAACGTCCCGCTCGCGCTGCTCGCCCTGCTCGGCGCCCTCGCCTGGCTCCCGGCCGACCGCAAGGACGCCGGGCCGGGGCGCGCGGGATCCTCGGGCTCCCTCGACCCGCTGGGCATCGCCCTGTTCGCCGCGGCGCTCACCTGCGCCATGGTCTTCCTGCTGCGCCTGGAGGACCCGCGGTGGCTGCTGCTCGCCCCGGCCGGGGTGCTCGCGGGCGTCCTGGTGTGGTGGCAGCTGCGCCATCCGGCGCCCTTCATCGACCTGCGGATGCTCGCCCGCCATGGCGCACTGGTGCGCACCTACCTCCGCCAGGGTCTGGCCTATCTCGTCATCTACTGCGTGCTCTACGGCTTCAGCCAGTGGCTGGAGCAGGCGTACGGCGCCTCGTCCTTCCAGGCCGGGCTGATCCTGCTGCCGATGTCGCTGGCGGCCGCGGTCTGCTCGATCGTGGGCGCCCGGACGAAGGGCATCCGCGCTCCGCTGACCCTCGCCGCGGTGTGTCTCGCCCTGGGCAGCGGGGTCTTCCTCCTGCTGCACGGCAGCGGCCCGCTGATCGCGCTGCTGTGTGCCGGAGCGCTCTTCGGCATCCCGCAGGGCCTGGCGTCGACCGGGAACCAGGCCGCCGTCTACGCCCAGGCCCCGGCCGACGGCGTGGGCGCGGCCGCCGGGCTCCAGCGCACCGCCCAGTACCTCGGAGCGATCACCGCGTCCGGCCTCATCGGGCTGCTCTACGGGCAACGCGCCACGGACTCCGGGCTGCACGAGATCGCGCTGATCGGCATCGTGCTCGGCCTGCTGCTGCTCCTCCTGACCCTCGCCGACCGCGGCCTGCGGCCCGGCGCCACCGGGGCCGGCGAATGAAACCGGCCACCGACCCACGGCCACAACGGTCACACCCGCAACACCTCCACCACCCGTCACCACACAAGGAGCACCCGTGCCCGCCACCACCCTCGATGCCACGACCGCCCTGGTACTGATCGACCTGCAGAAGGGCATCGCCGGTCTGCCCGTCGCCCCGCTGCCCTCCGCCGAGGTCATCGAGCAGGGCACGCGGCTGGCCGCCGCGTTCCGTGCGCGCGGGCTGCCGGTCGTCCTGGTGAACGTCACGGGCGACGCCCCGGGCCGTACCCAGGCCCCGCGGCCCGCGGGCAGCCCGCCCGCCGACTGGGCCGAGCTGGTGCCCGAGCTCGACCGGCAGCCCGGCGACATCCTCGTCACCAAGCAGCAGTGGGGCGCCTTCCACGGCACCGACCTGGATCTGGAGCTGCGCCGTCGCGGGGTGACCCAGATCGTCCTCGCCGGCATCGCCACCAGCATCGGAGTGGAGTCCACCGCCCGTGCCGCGCACGAACACGGCTACCACGTCACGCTCGCCACCGACGCGATGACCGACCTGGACGCCGACGCGCACCGCAACAGCCTGGAGAAGATCTTCCCGCGGCTGGGCGAGACCGGCACGACCGCGGAGATCCTCGGACTCCTCGGCTGAGGCTCAGCGCGGTACGCCCTGTGGCGGCGCCGGATGCCCGGCCGGACGCCGCTCGTGCCAGCGCAGATCGTCCTGGAGCTGGGCGGCAAGCGAGATCAGCCGCGGTTCGCCATGGGCCGGGCCGAGCAGCTGGGCGCCCAGCGGCAGGCCGTCGCCGCTGAAGCCGGCCGGGACGCTCACCCCCGGCCAGCCGAGGACGTTCCACGGCCAGGCGTACGGGCAGGCAGCGATCATGGCCTGATCCGTACGCCAGCCGCTGAGCTTGGCCAGGGTGCCGATCCGCGGGGGCGGGGTGGCCGTGGTCGGCGTCAGCAGGACGTCATAGGGGCCGAACAGCGCGCCGATCCTGCGCTGTTGACGCCGCTCGACGGCGCGCGCCCGGCGCAGTACGGGCCCGCCCAGCAGCCGGCCCATCCGCGCCGCCTCCCGCGTACGGCGGTCCAGCAGGGAGCGGTCGGGGACCCGGTCGGCCCACTCCCCCACCCCGGCCGTGGCGCGCGGGACGAAGGCCAGGCCGACCAGCCCGTAGTCCGGTTCCGCCTCCTCGACGAAGTGCCCCAGCCGGGCCAGGGTGCGGGCCACCTCCGTGACCGCGGCCCGGACGTCGGGGTGCAGCGGCTTGGGGGTGAAGGTGAAGGCGGCCTTCCACGACAGCGCGATCCGCAGCCGGCCCGGGTCGCGGCCGGCCGCCTCGCGCGCCGCGATGGCGGGCGGCCGGTGCAGATCGCCGTCGTGGTTGCCGCTGGCCACGTCCAGCAGCAGCGCCGCGTCCTCGACCGTACGGGCCAGCGGTCCGATACCGGTGATCCCCTGGAAGGCCTCCGGGTCCGGCCAGGTGGAGATGCGGCCGCGCTGGGGCTTGATGCCGACCAGATGGGACCAGGCGGCGGGGATCCGCACCGAACCGGCGCCGTCGGTGCCGAGCGCCGCGGGCACCAGTCCGGCCGCGACCGCGGCGGCCGAGCCGCCGGACGAGCCGCCCGGGGTGTGGGCGAGGCTCCAGGGGTTGCAGGTGTTGCCGAAGGCCGGGCCCTCGGTGAACGGCCACTGCCCCAGTTCGCAGGCGTTGGTCTTGCCGACGATGATCGCGCCGGCCGCGCGCAGCCGCCGGACGACCTCGGCATCGCGCTCCTTGGGCGGGAATTCGCCGGCGCAGCCGAACGCGGTGGGCTCACCCGCCACATCGGTGTCGTCCTTGACGGCGACCGGCACCCCGAGCAGCGGCAGCCGCTCGCCGGCCGCCAGCCTGCGGTCGGCCTGGGCGGCCTCCGCCAGCGCCGCCTCGGGCCGTACCCGGCGGAAGGCGTTGACGCTGCCCTGGCTGGCCTCGATGCGCTCCAGCGACCGCCGTACCAGCGCGGTCGAGGTCACCCGCCCCTCGGCCAGCGCCCGTGCCTGCTCGGCGAGGCCTTCCCACTCCCCGGCCGGGGCACCGGTGTGCCCGGCCGGGGCCGGGCCGGTCCCGCTGTCCTGGCTCTCGTCAACGCTCACGCTGCGTGCCCTCCCTGGAACCGCTCATTCGAACGAACGGTCCCAGGAGGCTAATCGTCATGGCGAGGACCATCAATGATGCCGCGCGGTGCGCCACATCGACGACACACGGACGGCACACAGCGGCCCGCCGTGTCGCGGCGAGGTGACGCCGGCGCGCGAACCAGGGGCGCGGCGGCCGGGGATGCCCGTTACGACCGGTGGACGACCATCGCCGAGCCGCCGCCGCGCCGTACCTTCTCGGCGGCGGCCAGCCAGCGGCCGTCCGGCAGCCGCTGGACCCCGGTCGCCGCCCCGATCTCCGGGTTCTGCTTGAACGCATGTCCGATCGCCTCGAGTTGCCGGCGGACCGGGCTGTTCCACAGGCCGGGTTCGAGTTCGGTCGTCGCCGCGTTGCGCTGGCTGGCGCGCGGGGCGGCGATGGCGTCGACCAGCGGCATCCCGCGATCGAAGTGGTTGACCAGGGTCTGCAGCACGGTCGTGATGATGGTCGCGCCGCCCGGCGAGCCGAGCGCCACCACCGGCCGGCCG
Organism: Streptomyces caniferus; assembly: GCF_009811555.1. Classification (GTDB taxonomy): domain Bacteria; phylum Actinomycetota; class Actinomycetes; order Streptomycetales; family Streptomycetaceae; genus Streptomyces; species Streptomyces caniferus. The sequence goes on from NZ_BLIN01000003.1 coordinate 1,562,167, forward strand.
TGGCGCAGCACGATCGTCGGCGAGATGGACGAGCGCGGCCGCTTGCCGGGACCCGGGAGGTTGGGGTCGCGCACGGCCGGGTCGGCGGGCGCGAAGGAGAAGTCCGTGAGCTCGTTGTTGAGCAGGAAGCCCCGGTGCGGGACGACGATGCCGCTGCCGCCGGTCTGCTCGATGGTCAGGGTGTAGGCGACGACGTTGCCCCACTTGTCGGCGACGGTCAGATGGGTGGTGTTCTCCCCCTCGTACGTCGTCGGGGCGGCCTTGTCGCCGGCCGCGCAGCGCTTCGGATGGCGCGGGTCGCCCGGCGCGAGCGGGCTGGTCAGCGCCTTGTCGTCGTGGATGAGGCAGGCGCGGGAGTCGGCGAAGCGCTGGGAGGTGAGGCCCTTCGTCGGTACGTCCTCCTGAGCCGGGTCGCCGACCCAGCGTCCGCGGTCGGCGAAGGCGATCCGGCTCGCCTCCAGGTACCGGTGGAGGTACTGCTTCTCGCTCAGCCGGGAGACATCGCTCTTCTCCAGGATGTTGAGCGCCTCGGCGACGCTGGTGCCGCCGGAGGACGACGGCGCGATGCCGTAGACGTCGAGGCCGCGGTAGCGGGTGCGGGTCGGCGCCTGGCCGAGGGCCCGGTAGGCCCGCAGGTCGTCCGCGGTCAGCTTGCCGGGCCGCACCTTGCGGGTGGCGCCGGTGCGCACCGGCGGCTTCTGGACGGTGCGGACGATGTCCCGGCCCAGTGCGCCGTCGTAGAGCGCCCCGACCCCCTTCGTCGCCAACTCCCCGTACGTACGGGCCAGATCGGGGTTCTTCATCGTCGAGCCGACCACCGGCAGCTTGCCGCCGGGCAGGAAGAGGCCGGCGGTCGCCGGGAAGTCCCGGAAGCGGGCCTCGTTGTCCGCGGTCTGCTGACGGAAGGTCGGGTCGACCGTGAAGCCGCCCTGGGCCAGCTTCTGTGCGGGCCGCAGCACCTGGCCCAGGGACCGGCTGCCCCACTTGCGCAGGGCGGCGTCCCAGGTGGCGGGGGTGCCCGGGGTGCCGATGCTCAGGCCGCTGGTGACGGCGTCGGCGAACGGGATCGGGGCGCCGTTCTCCAGGAAGAGGTCCCGGCCGGCGGAGCGCGGGGCGGTCTCCCGGCCGTCGAGGGTGCGGACGGTGCGGGACCTGGCGTCGTAGGAGACGAAGTAGCCGCCGCCACCGATGCCCGCGGAGTAGGGCTCGGTGACGCCGAGGGCGGCGGCGGTGGCGACCGCCGCGTCCACGGCGTTGCCGCCCTGCTTCAGCACCGCGATGCCGGCGGCCGAGGCATCCGCGTCGACGCTGGAGACGGCCCCGCCGGAGCCGACGGCGACCGGCGTCTTCTCCGGTGTGGCGGGGGTGGCGCTGTCCTGGGCCGCGGTGGCCGGCCGGGCGGGCGCGGCGGTCCCGGCGGCGGCCGGGACCGCCACCAGGGAGCCGGCCAGCGCGGTGGCCGCTCCCAGGACGGTGAGGCGTCGGGCTCTGCTCATACCGGATATTCCTCCAAGAGCGTGCGCGAGGGGCGGCAGGGGCCGGAGCCTACTCGGCCCAACAGCGCGCGGACAGAGGGCATTTCGCCTGCTGCCGCCTCGCGACGGCGGGGATCAGCTGCCTTTTTCCGTACGGATCCGGTAGGCCGGTACGGACCGGGACAAGCCTCCCCGGAGACCCGCCCCGCCCTCGAACACCCACCCGGCGAGCCGCTACGCTCCCCGGCCATGGACGACACCCTGCTGCTCCTGACCTCGGCGGCCGTGGCCCTGATCGTGGGCCTGGCGGCCGGCTGGGCCGTGCAATCGGCGACGGTCCGCCGGAAGCTGACCCGCGAACAGGGCTTCTTCGGGCTGCCGGAGGGTTCGGAGTGCGTGCTGGTCACCCACCGGGACAGCTCCTCGGCCCACTGGAGCATCCCCCGTCATGACGCGCTGGCGCTGCTGGGGCTGGCCGCGGTGATCGAGAACTGTGGTGCGCACCCCGAGGTCGCCCCGCACGACACCGGCCTGCAGGGATTCGGGGCGCGTACCGAGTTCTGCGTCGGCGACCCGACCGCGCACCGGCGGCTGGCGGCCCATCTGGCCAATCTGCTGCCGGGCGTCGCGGTGCACCCGGGCGACGAGTCCGGCGCGGGCCGCGGCACCTTCACGATCGGCGGCTCCGCGTACCGGATGGAGCCCGGCGCGGTCGAATACGTCCTGCTGGCCCGGCTGACCGCCGGCGAGGGCGGCGACCGCCCGGTGTTCCTGGCGGCCGGCCAGCGCCCGGTCACCCACCGGGCCGCGGTCCGCCATCTGGTCCGCAACCGGGCCCGGCTGGCCCGTAAGCACGGCACCGACGGCCAGTTCTGTCTGCTGCTGAAGGTGGTCAACTCGCAGGCGTACGGGCCCGATGTCGTCGAGCTGGTCGCCGATGTCACCAAGGCCGCGCTCACGGCCGCGGAGCCGAAGGGGCACCGGGCGGCGGCCTGAGGCCGGCGGGCCGGTCACGGATGGCCCGGGGCCGACGGCCCGGTGACCGGCGGGCCGATCACCCGTCCGCCCGTCCGTCCGGCCGCCCGCCCCCTCCTCCCCCGCACCGACGGGCGGCCGCCCCGCCGTTCCGCCAAGCTCGAAGGCATGATCGCCGGCCTCCGCTCACCCGTCCTGCACTGGACCGGCGTGCTGCCGGTCCTGGCGGTGGTGGTGCTGGTCCTGGCGTGGGGACGCTCGCTGCCGGTCGCCCTGGTGGTGCTGGTGTCGTGCGTTCTGGCCGGGTCGGTGCTGGCCGCGGTGCACCATGCGGAGGTGATCGCGCACCGGGTGGGTGAGCCGTTCGGGTCACTGGTGCTGGCGGTCGCGGTGACCGTCATCGAAGTGGCGCTGATCGTCGCGCTGATGGCCGACGGCGGCACCAAGAGCGCCCCCTGGCCCGGGACACCGTCTTCGCGGCGGTGATGATCACCTGTAACGGCATCATGGGGCTGTCCTTGCTGATCGGCTCGCTCCGGCGCAAGGTCGCCGTCTTCAACGCCGAGGGCACCGGCGCGGCACTGGCGACGGTCACCACGGTGGCGGGCCTGAGCCTGGTCCTGCCGACGTTCACCACCAGCACGCCGGGGCCGCGGTTCTCCACCCCGCAGCTGATCTTCGCCGCGCCGGCCGCGCTGGTCCTCTACGGCCTGTTCGTGGCCACCCAGACGTTCCGGCACCGGGACTACTTCCTGCCGGTGACCACGTCCGGCGAGGTGATCCACGGCGCGGATCATGCGGAACCGCCCTCACAGCGGGCCGCGCTGACCAGCCTCGGACTGCTGGGCCTGGCCCTGGTCGCGGTGGTCGGCCTGGCCAAGACGGTGTCCCCGGCCATCGAGTCCGGCGTGGTCGCGGCCGGTCTGCCGTCGTCCGTGGTGGGCATCGCCATCGCGCTGCTGGTCCTGCTGCCGGAGACCCTCGCGGCGACCCGTGCGGCGCAGCGCGACCGGGTGCAGACGAGCCTGAACCTGGCCCTCGGCTCGGCGTGGCCAGCATCGGCCTGACCATCCCGGCCGTCGCGCTGGCCACCGTCTGGCTGCCGGTCCCCCTGGTCCTGGGCCTGGGCGCCAGCCATATGGTGCTGCTCGCGCTGACCGTGATCGTCGGCACCCTGACGGTGATCCCGGGCCGCGCCACCCCGCTGCAGGGCGGCGTCCATCTGGCCCTGCTGGCCGCGTACATCGTGCTGGCGGTCAGCCCGTAGGGCGGGCCGGGACGCGCGGGTCGCCCAGTTCGCGAAGGATCTCCGCCTCGCTGCCGGGCCGCTCGGCGAGCTCTGTCTCGATGTGCTCGGCGAGATCCGAGCCGAGCTCGTGCCGGCGGTCCGCGGGGAGGACCGCCGGCTCGCGCGCGACGGCCGCGAGGTACTGCCGGACCGATGCGCTCTGTGCGCTGGTGGTTTTCATCGCTCTGCCTCTCCAGATGCCTCGCGCATCAGGGCGAGCACGCAGTACTCCAGCACGCCCTTGCGGAGTTGGCTCGCAGCCTTGCCCGCGGCGCGGTCGCTCGCCTCACCAGGTTCCATGCAATGCATAGCACCTGGCATGAACATGAGTAGACGGAGTGGCCCTCGGCGCCACTCCGCCGCCCCGCCGGCTCGCTTCCTCGCGGGACGCGACGGGGGGCGCAGGGGCGGGACAGCCCACCGCACCGGCCCCGGACCCGGCCGGGCGCTCCGGAACTCCGGTAGCCGGTGCTCAGGTGGCCGGTACCCCCGGGTCCCGGCTATCCGAACTGCCCGGGCTGGTAGTCACCGGCGGGCTGCCGGGTGATGACGTTCAGCCGGTTGAAGGCGTTGATCACGGCGATCTGGGACACCAGGGCAGTGAGCTGCTCCTCGTCGTAGTGCTCGGCGGCACGCGCCCAGGCTTCGTCCGTGACCCCGCCGGCCGCGTCCGCGATACGGGTGCCCTGCTCCGTCAGCTCCAGCGCGGCGCGCTCGGCCTCGGTGAAGACCGTCGCCTCCCGCCACGCCGCGACCAGGTTGAGGCGCAACGCGCTCTCACCGGCCTGCGCGGCGTCCTTGGTGTGCATGTCGAGGCAGCCGCCGCAGCCGTTGATCTGGCTCGCGCGGATCTTCACCAGTTCCCGCGTCGTGGCCGGCAGCGCCGACGCCTCCTTGTCCGCCGCGATGAGGTGCTTCAGGATCTTGTGGGCGCTCGGAACGCCGAGGACGTTCAAACGGGCATCCATGGTGTGCTCCTCTGCCGTTGTCTTGTGGTGGCACACCTAGGACTGAACGGCTCGGCAGGATGTGACATGGACGAACGTGACGTGCGTCTCCCCTGGCCACGTCGCCCCCTCGTGGAAGGCCTCTGCCGATCCGGCCGGTGCCCCGGGCGGACACCCCCTAGCCGCCGCGCGCCCTGCCCGATGGAAGCCGGTAGGGCACGTTGACCACGGTCACCCCCGGTGTGAACAGCAGCCGGGCCTTGAGGCGCAGGGCACTCTGGTTGTGCAGCGGCGCTTCCCACCAGCGGCCGACGATGTACTCGGGGATGACGACGGTGACGGCGCCGCCCGGATGCCGCGCACAGACGTCCAGGACGTAGTCGATCACCGGCCGGGTGAAGTCCCGGTAGGGCGAACTGAGCACCTGGAGCGGCACAGTGATGTCGTGCGCGTCCCACTGCTCGCGCAGCCCCCGCACATCGCCGGGCTCGACCGCCACGATCAGTGCGTCCAGCGAGGTGGGACGCATCGCCCGGGCGTAGCCGAGGGCCTTGAGCGTGGGTGCGTTCAGCGCGTTGACCAGCACCAGTACGGAGTTCCCGGCCGGCTCCCAGGGCCGTGCGCCGGGGGTGATCGCCAGTTCCCGCGCCACCCGCTCGTAGTGCTGGTGCACCGCGCGCATGCCCAGGAAGAGCAGCGGCATGGCGATCACCACGATCCATGCGCCGTGCGTGAACTTGGTGATCAGAACGACGATCAGGACCACTCCGGTGAGCACCGCGCCGACCGCGTTGATCGCCTGCGAGCGCCGGCGCCGGACCCGTTCCCGGGCCGGCAGTCCGGGTGCGGCGAGTGCGGTCCGCCAGTGCCGGACCATGCCGGTCTGGGAGAGCGTGAAGGAGACGAAGACGCCGATGATGTAGAGCTGGATGAGGTGGGTGAGTTCCGCCTTGAACAGGACGATCAGCCCGATGGCGGCCAGCGCGAGCAGGATGATGCCGTTGGAGAAGACCAGCCGGTCGCCCCGGTTGCGCAGTTGCCGGGGAACATAGGCGTCCTCGGCGAGGATCGACGCCAGCATCGGGAAGCCGTTGAAGGCGGTGTTGGCGGCGAGGATCAGCACACCGGCCGTGAACGCCTGCAGCAGATAGAAGAGCACGGTGACGTCGCCGAAGGTGGCCCGGCCGATCTGGGCGAGCGCGGTGGAGGTCGGGGTGTCCGGCGGCAGCCCCAGTTCGGTGGGCTCCACCGCGACGTGCACCTCGTAGAGCATCGCCAGGACCGTGATCCCGGCGAACATGGTGACGGAGAAGAACCCCATGATCAGCAGTGTGGTGGCGGCGTTGCGGCTCTTGGGTCTGCGGAAGGCGGGCACTCCGTTGCTGATCGCCTCGACACCGGTCAGCGCGGTGCAGCCGGACGCGAAGGCCCGCATACCCAGCAGGACGAGCGCCAGGCCCGTGTAGGACGAGACGGCGTGCAGCGGGAGATCCGCGGATGCGGCGCGGGGCGTCGCGCCGGTGGCGATCCGCACGGCCGCGAACGCGAACATCAGATAGATGAAGAAGACGAACCCGTAGGTGGGGACGGCGAAGACCCGACCCGATTCCCGTACGCCGCGCAAGTTCATCATCGCCAGCAGCGCCACGAACCCGACGGACAGCGCCATGTCGTGGCCGCCGAGCGCCGGAATCGCGGAGGTGATCGCGGCGACGCCGGAGACCACGGAGACCGCGACGGTGAGCACATAGTCCACGAGCAGCGCGCTGGCCGCGGTGAGCGCCGCGTTGCGCCCGAGGTTCTGCGCGCTGACGAGGTAGGCCCCGCCGCCCCCGGGGTACGCGTAACAGGTCTGCCGGTAGGACGCGACCACGACCACCAGCACCAGCACGATGGCGGCCGCGGCATACCAGGTCAGATGGAGCAGGGCGATCCCGCCGAGGCCGACGACCAGCAGGATCTCCTCGGTGGCGTACGCGACCGAGGACAGCGGGTCGCTGCAGAAGATCGGTAGCGCCAGTCGCTTCGGCAGCAGCGTCTCACCGAGCCGCGCACTGTCCAGCGGACGGCCCACCATCATCCGCTTCGGCCTGAAGAATTGACTCATAGGCGGACAAACTATGGGCCGCCTCGCGGGGGCAGAGGGAGGCTCGCGGGGCCGCCGCACATCGCCGCCGCGAGCCGCCGGCCTCCTCGGGCGGCGGCCCCGCACGGCCCGCCGGTGCGAGCCGATCGGGTGCCGGACCCGCCCGCTCCGGTGTCGTTCCCGTTTCCGCCGCGGACCGCGTGAGAGCACGTGGAGGATGGCATCCGATAAGCGCACCAATACGCGGCGGAGGTTCCTGCAGGCCGCGGTCGTGGTCGGCGTGCTCTCCGCGGGCCGCCTCCTGTTCGGCTCCGGCAGCGGCGCTCCGGAGCCCGGCGGGCCGCCGCGGGCCCGGCCCCGCCCGCCGGAACCGCCCGACACGGCGGGCGGCCCTCCCCCGCCCGCCGGCCCCGCCGGTGCGACGCACCCCCCGCAGCCGTACCGCCTGCGCCCGATGGCCGGCGAGTCCTCCCGCTCGGGGCCGGGCGCCTCGCCGCCGCACCCCGAGGTCGCCTTCCACCTCGCCGGCGACCACCGCGAGATCTTCCTCACCTTCGACGACGGCCCGCACCCCCTCTACACCCCCGACATCCTGCGGATCCTGCGCCGCCACGAGGTCCGGGCCACGTTCTTCGTCATCGGCGAGAACGCCGTCGAATTCCCGGGCCTGCTCTACGACATCGCCGACGAGGGCCATGCCGTCGGCAATCACACCTGGACCCATCCGCAGCTCACCGCGCTGCCGCCGGGCGCCGTCCGCAGCGAACTCGGCCGCACCAGCAGCCTGATCGAGGACATCCTCGGCACCGCCCCCGACCTGGCCCGCGCCCCGTACGGCGAGTGGGACGACCCCGCGCTGAGCATCTGCAACGACCTGGGCATGTCGCCCGTCGGCTGGGCGGTCGACTCACAGGACTGGACCCTCCCCGGGGCCGGGACCATCGCGTACACCGTCCTGGACGCGATGCACCCCGGCGCGATCGTCCTGTCGCACGACGGCGGCGGCGAACGGTGGCAGACCGTCGAGGCGCTGGAGTGGTATCTGCCGCGGCTGCTGGACGAGGGGTACCGGCCGCTCCGTATTGTGCCCTGACCGTGCAGGTGAGGGGACCGCGACGGCCGAGGAGGCCGGTGCCGGGTGAGAGCGGTCACCCGGCGCTCCGGAAGCGCACCCAATGGTTTATCGTTCAATTGGAAGCGGGTGCCGGCACGACGGCGTCCGAGGGCGCTCCCCCCGGGGAAGCCGGCCCGCCGCCGCAGGGCAGCCGATGAGGCCACCGCCGTCACCACCCGCGCCACCACAGCCGCCCCGGCCGAATTCCCCCGTTCGGCCGGGGCTTCCCGTTGCCCCGGCCGAACGCATCGGCGCGGACGCCGCTCAGCGCAGGTGCGAGGCGCCGTTGACGTCGAGCACCGTTCCCGAGGTCCAGACCGCCGCCGGTGAGGCCAGGTAATGGACGGCGGACGCCACCTCCTGTGGCGAAGCGACCCGGCCGAACGGGCTCTGCTCCCGGACGTCCTCCGTGAGGCGGTCCGCGACCCGCTCGGTGGCCACGAATCCGGGGGCCACGGAGGCCACACCGATGCCGTACGGCGCCAGATGGACCGCCAGCGACTGCCCCATCGCATGCAGCGCCGCCTTGGACGCGCCGTAGGCCGGGTGGTCCGGCTCACCGCGGAACGCCCCGCGCGAGCCGATGTTGACGATCCGTCCCTCCACCTCCCGCTCGATCATGCTCCGCGCGGCGTGGTAGGTGACGTCCGCCGCCCCCAGCAGGTTCACGTCCACGATCTGCCGCCAGGCGCTGCGCCAGTCCTCGAACGACGTACGGTCCAGCGGATGCGCCCGGTTCGCGGCCGCGTTGTTGACGAGCACATCGACGCCGCCCAGCCCGTCCACGGCCGCCTCGACGATCGCCGCCGCCCCTTCCGGCGTGCTGACATCCCCCTGCACCAGCACATGCCCGCTGCCCGCCAGCCCGTCGAACGCCTCCTGCGCCGCCGCCCGCCGCGACGCGTAATGCAGGGCGACCCGGTCCCCGTGCGCGGCGAAGATCTCGGCGACCGCGCGGCCGATGCCCCGCGAGGCCCCGGTCACCAGCACCGCCCGGCTCATCGGGCCTCCTCCTCGCCGGCGTGCGGACGGCTCTCACAGCCGGAACCGCCACGGGGCGGCAACCAGTCGGCGAACGACCAGGAATGGCTCATCAACAGATCAATCCTTACCTCTTGCCGGGCCACGAACGTGCACAAGGAATCGTAAGGAGCCGGACGGGAAGCGTGGTCAGCGGACGGCGTCCGGCCCCGACGGCCGTACGGGCGGGTGGCGGCCCGGACCACCTGCACGGCGTCGACGCGGCGGTGCGGCCGCTGCGCTCCGCGGGCGTGCAGGTGGAGTACGGCGGGCCGCTGGGCGCGCTCACCCTCGTACCGGCGCTGCTCGGGCTGATCGGCCGCCGCATCGACGGGCTCCGCGTCCGCCGGCCGATCGCCGAGACGGACGCCGCACCGGGCGAGGAAGCCCGCGGCACCTGGCACCGCTACGCGCAGCGGGTGGAGCGCCGCCCGTGGTGGTACCGGGCCGGCGGGGTGCTCGTCATCGTCGTGCCGGCCCTTCCGGACTTCTCGATCCAGCTGGGCCACATCGGCGACGGCGCCGACCCGAAGTCCTTCACCGACCGGCGCGCCTACGAAGGCGAGCGTGGCGCACGCGCTGGAGATCACCGCCCGGGTGATCACCTGTGCCGCGCTGATCATGGTGAGCGTGTTCGCCGCGTTCCTCATCAGCGACAACACCGTGGTGAAGATGCTGGGCCTCGGCCTGGCCGTGAGCGTACTGATCGATGCCACCGTGGTCCGGCTGCTGCTGGTCCCCGCGGTGATGACGCTGCTGGGCCGGGCGGCCTGGTGGACGCCGCGGTGGCTGGACCGGATCCTGCCGCATGTGCGGACCGAGGGCGAGGAACAGCTCCCCACGGCCGGCTCGGGCTGACCGGCCCGCGGCCGCACCGGCCGCGGCCGATCTGCGCGCGCCCCCGGATCCGACGATCATCGACATATGGCCCCGTCCGCCGAGCCCGGCTCGGCCTCGTACCCCGTGATCCGGCCGATGCTGGCCACGGTCGGCCCGCTGCCCGCCGCGCACGAGGAGGCGGCCTGGGCGTTCGAGGCCAAATGGGACGGTGCGCGCTGCATCGTCAACGCTCCCGGTGACGGAACGATCCGGCTGGTCACCCGGGCGGGCAATGACGCGACCTCGACCTATCCGGAACTGGGGCCGCTGGGCGCACAGCTGCGGGGCCGGTCCGCGGTGCTCGACGGCGAGGTGGTGGTGCTGGACGCGCGCGGACGGCCCGACTTCGGGCTGCTGCAGCGCCGGATGGGCGTGGTGAACCCGCGCCGCACGGCCCGGCTGGCCATGGAGTACCCCGTACACCTCGTTCTCTTCGACCTCATGTACCTGGACGGATCGCTGCTCGGCTCGCCCTACTACGAGCGCCGCCGCCTGCTCGCCGGGCTGCGGCTGCGCGGCCCGAACTGGTCGGCGCCCGCGTATGTGGAGGGCCATGGGCAGCAGGCCTGGGAGGCCTCGCTGCAGGGCGGTCTCGAAGGTGTGGTGGCGAAGCGGCTGACCTCCGCGTACCTGCCGGGCGTCCGGTCGCCCGAGTGGCGCAAGACGAAGCATCTGCTGACCCTCGACGTGATCATCGGGGGCTGGACCGAGGGCCACGGCGGGCTGGCCGGACTGCCGGGTTCCGTCCTGGCGGGGGTCGCCGAACCCGCGGGGCTGCGGTACGTCGGCTCCGTCGGCTCGGGGCTGTCCGACCGGGAGCGCCGGGAACTGGCGCAGTACCTGGGAGTGATCCCGCTCGACCACTCCCCCTTCGTCAATCCCGTGGACGTACCGCAGGCGCACTGGGCCGAGCCCCGGCTCGTCGCCGAGATCATGCTCAGCGGCTGGACCTCGGCCGGCCGGCTGCGGCATCCGATCTGGCACCGGCTGCGCCCCGACCTCACCCACCTCGGCTGAGCGGGGGCATACCGGCGCCACGCCGGGAAGGCTCGCCATGAGGCCTCCAGCAACGGACGACGGAAGGAGTCGGTGATGCCCCCTCCCACCGACCACGGCGCCGACGGCACGACGGACGGCGCACCGGACGACACACCGCACGCGACCACCGACGGCAACACGGCATACGGCAAGAAGCCCTTCAAGCGCTCCAAGAGCCACTTCGCCGACCGCATCACGGCGGACGGCCGTGACGGCTGGCCGGTCGAGGCCGGCCGCTACCGCCTGGTGGTCAGCCGCGCCTGCCCCTGGGCGAGCCGCGCCGTCATCTCCCGACGGCTGCTCGGCCTGGAGAACGCGATCTCGCTGGCCCTCACCGACCCGATCCAGGACGACCGCAGCTGGCGCTTCACCCTGGAGCCGGACGGCCGCGACCCCGTCCTCGGCATCCACTTCCTCAGCGAGGCCTATGACGCCCGTGAGAAGGACTACCCGGGCGGCGTCAGCGTCCCCGCCGTCGTCGACGTGCCCAGCGGGCAGCTCGTCACCAACGACTACCAGCAGATCACCCTGGACTTCGCCACCGAGTGGCAGGCGCTGCACCGGCCCGGCGCCCCCGATCTGTACCCCGAGCCGCTGCGCGAGGAGATCGACGTCGTGATGGCGGGCGTCTACCGGGACGTCAACAACGGCGTGTACCGGGCCGGGTTCGCCACCGGGCAGGGCGACTACGAGGCCGCCTTCCACGATCTGTTCCGGCGCCTGGACCTGCTGTCCGTGCGGCTGTCCGACCGGCGCTACCTCGTGGGCGACACCCTCACCGAGGCCGATATCCGGCTGTTCACCACGCTGGTCCGCTTCGACGCCGTCTACCACGGGCACTTCAAGTGCAACCAGTTCAAGCTGGCCGAGGACCCGGTGCTGTGGGCCTACGCCAAGGACCTCTACCAGACCCCCGGCTTCGGCGACACCGTCGACTTCCACCACATCAAGCAGCACTACTACCGGGTGCACACGGGCATCAACCCGACCGGCATCGTCCCCCTCGGACCGGACCTCTCCGGCTGGCTGACGCCGCACTACCGCGACGAGTTGGGCGGACGGCCGTTCGGCGACGGCACCCCGCCCGGACCGGTACCGACGGCCGAAGAGGTGCCGCCCAGCGGACGCCCCGAGCCCGCGCCGACCGGTTTCTGAAGCGGGCCCCGGCCGGCGGCCGGCTCCGGTCCGCCGCATCCGGCCCCGGCTCCCGGAGCATGAGACCCTGAGAACAGACAGGGACACACAAGGGCAAACGCGGCGACCGAGCCGCCCGCGCACCCACCGGGCCCGCGGGCCCACGGCTCCCCGCCGCGCGCCACCCACCCACGCGATCCACCCGCCCCACGCGACCCACACACTCCAGCGAGGAGTGAGCCCGATGAGGATGGTCCTGACCGCCCGGATACCCACCCCGACAGGCAATGAACTGATCCAGAACGGCGAGCTGTCGAAGATCCTGGAGTCGGCGTACGCCGCACTGAGGCCGGAGGCGGCCTACTTCACCCTCGGCGACGGCGAGCGCACCGCCTTCTTCTACTTCGACATGAGGGAGTCGTCGCAGATGCCGACCCTCCTCGAATCGTTCTTCCTGGACCTGAACGCCAAGGTCTCGCTGCAGCCGGTGATGAACGCGGACGAGCTGCGCACCGGACTCTCGGAGCTGATGAGCGGCACCTGAGGCGGAGCGGCACCCGAACCGCGGCGCCGCCCTCCCTCACTCCGGCGCGCTGTCCTCCGGCACCCCCCGCGCCAGCCCGGCCAGGACATCGAGCGCCGCGGCCAGCGCGTCGAGGGACGGCGAGGCGAGCGCCAGGCGTACGGCATTGGGAACATGGCCCGAGCCGACGGCGAACGCCCCGGACGGCGTGACCGCGATGCCGCGGCGGGCGGCGGCGGCCACGAAGGTGTCGGCCCGCCAGGGCTCCGGCAGTTCCCACCAGCAGTGGTACGCCTGCGGATCGGCCCGGACCCGGAAGCCGGCGAGCCGCTCGGCGACGATCCGCTGGCGCGCGGCGGCATCGCCGCGCTTCTCCTCCTCGATGGCCGCCGCGGTGCCGTCGCCCATCCAGCGGGTGGCCGCGTCGAGCGCGAAGCGGGCGGCCGCCCAGGTCCCCGACCTGAGGGCCGTCGCGAAGTCCTGGGTGGTGCCGGCGGGCACCGTGAGGAATCCCAGCGAGAGTCCGGGCGCGAGCCGCTTGGACAGGCTGTCGACGACCACGGTGCGCTCCGGCGCGAGGGCCGCGAGCGGCGGCAGGTCGTTCCGGAGGAATCCGTAGATGCCGTCCTCGATGGCATGGATGTCCAACTCGCGCAGGACCGCGGCGAGTTCGGTGCGGCGCCCGCTGGGCATCGTGATGCCCAGCGGGTTGTGCAGGGCCGGCTGGACGTAGACGGCGCGCAGCGGGGCGGCGGCCCGGAGCGCCTCGGGGGTCAGCCCGTGCTCGTCCATGGCGAGGGGGACGAGCGTGACGCCGAGGCGGGTCGCGATGCCCTTCACCACGGGGTAGGTCAGCGCTTCGACGCCGAGGCGCTCGCCGGCCGGGACCAGGGCGGCGATCGCCGCGGCGATCGCCTGCCGCCCGTTGCCCGCGAAGAGCAGCTGCCCGGAGTCCGGTGCCCAGTCGGCGCGGGCGAGGTGGGCGGCGGCGGTCCGGCGGGCCGCGTCCGTACCGACGGCGCCCACCGGGCGGAGCGCGGCGGCCAGGGCGTCCGGGCGCATCAGATGTTCCAGGCTCTTGGCGAGGAGCGCGGGGTGGTCCGGCAGGACGGGGAAGTTCATCTCCAGGTCGACCCGGGCCCCGCCCGGCTCGGCCAGGGCGGGCTCGGCAGCGGGTGCGGCGGTGCGGACGAAAGTGCCGCGGCCGACCTCCCCCACCGTGAGCCCACGTCGGCTCAATTCCCGGTACACCCGGGCCGCCGTCGAACTGGCGATGCGCCGGTTCCGGGCGAACCTGCGGAGCGGCAGCAGCCGGTCACCGGGGCGGAGCCGGCCGGCGGCGATGTCGGCCGCGAGTTCATCGGCGATCGCGCGATAGTCGTCCATCGGTCACTTCCCACATTGCACCGAGCACATTTTCCTTATTGTGCCGAGAGATTGCCCTCTATAGCATCGAGGAGTCAAGCCACAGCAGAGGAGACACCTCCCATGGGATCGGTCTTTCACCGAGAGATCACTGTTGGATACGAGGACGAGGGCAGCGGTGAGCCGCTGATGCTCGTGCACGGGCACCCCTTCAACCGTTCGATGTGGCGCCCGCAGACCGAGCACTTCAGCCGGGCCGGATGGCGGGTGATCGTCCCGGACCTCCGGGGCTACGGCGACAGCATGGTCCTCCCCGGCGCGACCCCGCTGGCGACGTTCGCCCGGGACCTCGTCGACCTGCTCGACCACCTCGGGATCGAGCGCTGCGTCCTCGGCGGCCTCTCCATGGGGGGCCAGATCGTCATGGAGTGCTACCGGCTCTTCCCGGAACGGTTCCGGGGCCTGGTGCTCGCCGACACCTTCGCCTCGGCGGAGACCGAGGACGGCAGGGCCGGGCGGTACGCCATGGCGGAGCGCCTGCTCCGCGAGGGCATGGCGGGCTATGCGCGCGAGGTGCTGGCCAAGATGGTCTCCCCGCACACGATCGCCTCCCGGCCGGACGTCGCCGCGCACGTCCTGGGGATGATGACCACCACGCCCCCCGACGGTGCGGCCGCCGCACTCCGCGGCCGCGCCGAGCGCCCCGACTACACCGAGCTCCTCTCGCGCATCGCGGTGCCTGCCCTGGTGGTGGTCGGCGCGGAGGACGCCTACACCCCCGTGGGGGACGCCCTCGACATCCATGAGCGCATCCCGGATTCCCGGCTGAGGATCATCGACCAGGCGGCCCATATGCCGAATTTGGAGCAACCGGACGTCTTCAACACGGCGTTGGAGGAGTTCCTCGGCTCACTGCCGGGGACCGCGGCGACGACCACGCCGCAGGACTGAGCGCCACCACGGCCCCCCCACCCGTCGACGGCATGCGGGGCCGGACTCCGGCAGCCCCCGGGCCCTCACCCGACGACGCGACCCTGCACGGCGACCCGCCCGGACGCCACCAGCGCCCTGTGCGGAAGCACCAGCCCGCCGTCACCACCGGTGAACTCCGCCGCCAGCGCGACGAATTGCCGACGGATGCGCTCGGCCACGTCCGCCCCCTGGCTCTGCACGATCCGGCCGATGGTCGCCACCCCCGCCGCCGGACCGCTCCACCACTCCTCCGGCGTGGTGCGGTGGTCCCAGGACAGCGACCGACAGACCGTATCCGTCAGACCCGCGCCCCGCAGCAGCCCGACGAGGCCGTCTTCGGTGCGCGGGAAGTCGTCCTCGGGGGCGAGCATCGGCAGGGACGGCGGGCGGGTCACACCGGCCGCCTGTACGGCACGGCCGAGCAGCGCCTGCCCCGGCGCGGCGGGCGCAGCCCAGAGCGTCAGCGCGATCCGGCCGCCCGGCCGGGTCACCCGGCACAGCTCGTCGAGGGCCACCCGTGGCCGGCCCACGTGATTGAGCACGAAGTTGCCGACCACGGCGTCGAACCGTCCGTCCGCATAGGGGAGTTGCGGCAGCGCGGCGACATGAACACACGCCTCGGGGACGATACGGGTCGCGAGCCGCGCCATATCGGGTTCGGCGTCCACGGCCACCACCCGCGCCCCGCGCGCACAGGCCGCCGCGGCGGCCGAGCCCGTCCCCGTTCCGACATCGAGCACCCGCGCGCCCGCGACCACCCCCGCAGCGTCCAGCAACCGCGGCACCGTATGGGCACAGAGCCTGCCGAACCCCGCCTCGTACGCGGCCGCGCACCCCGCCCACGCCCCGCGTTCACTCTCGTCGAACGGTGTCTCGGGCACCGCTCCCCCTCCCCCCGGCCGACCACGCGACCGGCAACTCGGCCCGGCTGCGGGCCCGTCGGCTCACCCCGGCAACAGCCTCGGCGACTCCACCGGCTACGGGCTCAGCCATTCGATCACCGAGAGGCGAGCGACGGCAGACGGTCGATGGCCAGTGGCCGATGACCCGTGGCCGATGGTCGCCCATCAACACCACTCTCACCACGTCCCCCACCCGTTCCCCCGCCGCCGACTCCCCCTGCCCCCAAGGGCGTTACCCACCCGTAACCTACCGATGGGTTACCTCGGGTAAGAGGTGGCCCTTAATCTCCAGTTCACATTCGGGTGCCGTACGCCCCTCCTGTCCTCGGACAGCGTGCGGCCTCCCGCATCGAGATCTGGAGCAGAAGATGAGGCCCTCCCGTACGACCCTGCGTGCCGCGATCAGCACCGTCTCCGCCGCGGTGCTCGCCACCACGGTTCTCGCCGGCGCCCCGGCCACCGCCCACGCGGCAGAGCGGGAATCCGTTCCAGCGGCAGCATCGTCGGGCTCCTCCGTGAGGTTCGTCGACATCCAGGGCGACGGCGGTATCACCCTCAAGGCGAACGTCTTCACTCCGGCCGGTGCCGACGGCACCCGGCGCTACCCGGTCATCGTGCTGCCCACCAGCTGGTCGATGCCGCAGATCGAGTACATGGCGCAGGCCAAGAAACTGGCCGACAAGGGCTATGTGGTCGTCGGATACAACTCGCGCGGGTTCTGGCAGTCCGGCGGGGAGATCGAAACCGCCGGGCCGAAGGACGTCGCCGACGCCTCGAAGGTCATCGACTGGACGCTGGCCCACACCCCGGCCGATCCGCAGAAGGTCGGGATGGCCGGAGTCTCCTACGGTGCCGGGATCAGCCTGCTGGCCTCCGCGTTCGACAAGCGGATCAAGGCAGTTGCGGCGCTCAGCGGCTGGGGCGACCTCGTCGGCTCGATCTACAGCGGCCGCACCGAGCACCGGCAGGCCGCGGAGTTCCTGGGCGCCACGGGCTCGCTGACCGGACGGCCCAGCCCCGAATTCCGCACGATCATGAAGGACTTCCTTGCCTCGAACCTGGACAAGGAGAAGGACCTGATCGAGTGGGGACGCAAGCGCTCCCCCGCCACCTACCTCGACAAGATCAACGCCAATGGCGCCGCCATCATGCTGGGCAACGCCTGGGGAGATTCGATCTTCCCGCCCAACCAGACCGCCGACTTCTACGAGAAGCTGACCGGGCCCAAGCGGCTGGAATTCCGCCCCGGCGACCATGCCACGGCCGAGGGGCTCGGGCTGTTCGGGCTGCCCAACGACACCTGGACCGACACCCAGCGGTGGTTCGACCACTACCTCAAGGGCGCGGACAACGGCGTCGACCGGGAATCGCCGGTGCTGCTCAAGTCCCGTTCCACCGGCGCGTACGAGGGCTACAAGAGCTGGAAGGACGTCCCGTCCGCGCAGCGGCGGATCGAGCTCGACGGCAGCCAGCAGATCAATACCAACTGGGACTCCGGCGCGGACGGCGGGCTGGTCATCCTCTCCAGCATGCTGGACCAGTTCCTCCGGCTGCCGCCGATGGCCTCGATCCCGCTGCTGCCGCGCTCGGTGACCGCCGTCTGGAAGTCCGAGCGCTACGACACCGGCCAGCGGGTCAGGGGGACCACCCGGCTGCACACCACCCTCACCAGCACCGCGGAGAGCGGCACCGCCATCGCCTACCTCTACGACGTGGGCCCGCTCGGCATCGGCAAGCTGGTCACCCACGCGCCGTACACCTTCCACGGCAAGACCCCGAACCAGCCCTTCGGCGTCGACCTGGACCTGTTCTCCACGGCCTACGACGTCCCGGCCGGCCACCGTCTCGCGGTCGTCGTGGACACCGTCGACCCGCTCTACATCGAACACAACCCGAGCGGCGCCCGGCTGACGTTCTCCTCCCCGGCGAACGACCCGTCGTATGTATCGGTGCCGGTGCGCGACTAGGCCGCGCCTCCCCGGCGGGTGGGTGACGGGCCGGCCTGGTCTCCCGCCACGTCGGCGGACGGCACGCACCACCTCGCGCCTGCGGATCTCCGAGGACGGTGGCACAGGGGGTGGGAGGTCGGTCCGGGTCGGACGGAGCAGGCAACGCGTTGTTGTCCGCTCCGGACGGCGGTGGCGACGCCCGTCAGGTCTGCTGTCTGAAGGCCCGCTGGGCCAGCAGGTCGTCGGCCGAGAGCACGGCCCCCTCCCCGTCGGTGGCCTGCAATTCTTCGATCCGGACGGTTCGGTCCACCGGGCCGGGGCCGGCCAGGCGCTCCGCATAGGGCGAGCTGGGATGGGCAGCGAGCAGGCGCACCCGGCCATCGCCGGAGCCGCGTGGGGAGATCGGCACGACCGCGGCCGGGAAACCTCTGTCGTCCGTGACGAACAGCTCGAAGTCGTCGTACCGGAAGTGGTCGATGTCCACGATGGGCTTCGGGTAGTGGTGGTACCCGGCGGCCTTCGGGAGCACCCCGGAGTGGGTACCAGCGGGCAGCGGAACCGAGGCGTTGAATATCGAGTCCGTCCACTCGGCCACCTGCTCGGCAGTCTCGATGGGGGTGTCCAGGAGCCGTTGACCGTCGTCGTAGCCGAAGCTCTCGTACCCGGGCAGGGTGTCCGGGAACGCTCCGACCACCCGGGCGGCGCAGCGGCGGATGCGGTCCACCTTCGAAGGGTCCGCGCAGAATTGCGCCGACCACTCGATGCCGAGCGGCAGCAGCAGGCACAGCCAGCCGTCGCCGTCCTTCACCCACACTCCGCCGCCGTGGTGGTCCTGGTACGGGCCGGGTGAGAACGCCCAATCACCGGTCGTCCCGACGAGCTTGACCATCAATTTGCGGCTCGCCCGGTACTGGGAGCTCTCGGTACGGGGCGGATGGTCCGCCACAGAGATGGTCCACGGAAAGTCTTCGTGCTCCGGGTGTCCCCGTTCCGGGCTGTGCATGGCAATCTCCTTGGGGGAGGTCCCGGCTGTTCCGGGAGCAACTCACGTTCTCGAAAGTCAGGGTCATGCGAGCCGTTGAAAGGCATCTGAGATCCGGGAGGGAAAGGCGCTTCACTGATACCGGGAAGCAATTGCCATCCACTGCAGGCCGTGCCACTGCACGGGAGAGTTGCAGTGGCGTCCATGCACTGCGTCAGGGATTTTCTCCCGGATCGGTCCGCGCTGATTCCGCGGCGCCTGTCTCCAGGCCCTGGGTTCATTTCCACGCGGCGAAAAGATAGAAGCCACCAGCACCGGCGATGCTACCGCCGGCCCGGAAGACGCGCCTTCCGGGCCGGGTGACTCTCCCCGTGCGGGGGCCTCCGAATGGCAACCCGATGGATCGCCACGCACGATGGTGCTCGAACCCCCGGCGCGGCGGCAGATCTCCTGAGTCCGCGCTGCACCCGTGCAGGGCACGACCGGCGGCCTGTGGAGGCGATCGCGTGCGGACACCCCCCGTGCCTCACCCGCACCCGCACCCGCACCCGCACCCGAAAGCGCGACGGCCCTCGCTGAGAACCTGGCGGTCGCGGGTGGCCCTGGCAGCGATCGTGCTGGTCCTCCTCATGACCACGGTGATGCTGGCCCGGTTCGGCCTCGATGACTTCGTCCATGATCTGACCTTCGCCGGTCGCCTCACCGGCGCCGTCCTTCTCGTGGTCTCGTTCACCACTCTCGTGAGCGCCGCCGCGGTCCTGGACCACTGGATCCGGCAGAGCTACCCCTACTCCGGCCTGGTCGCGCTGATCGGCACGTTCGCGGCCTTCCTGACGAACGCCATGCTCCTGGTGCAGACAGTCAGGAACGATTCCGTGTTCTTCCCGGCACTGTTCGGGGCGCTCACGGCGGGTTCGGCATACGCCGTCTTCGCGGTGGGGCGGACGTCGGTCGTGATCCCCGCTCCGAAGCGGGTGGCCGCCGCGGTGATCGTCTCCTCGGTCATCGCGATCGCCAATTTCGGCTACCAGAACCTCTATCAGCCGTACCAGCGACAAACCAGGCCTCTCATCACGTTGTCCATGGGAAGGCCGGTGCTGAGCAAGGACCGCACGGCATTCGCCGTACCGGTCGACATCACCCTCCGAAACCACGGCGACGTGGGCTTCTACGTGCTGGGCACCGAGTTCCACGCCATGGGGAAACAGGTGCCGCTGAGCCCGAGGGACCGGCTCCGCCAGCAGTGGCGAGCCGATGCCGAGCAGTGGCAGAAATCGGAGGAAGTGAACCCGCTCTCCCGCCGGGAGATGCACCAGCCCGGCGAGTTGGTCGAGGCAAAACCGTGGATGGAACGTGGATGGTGGGTTGAGGCGAACGACACCTTCACCACGCGAGTGGTGGTGCAACTGCCCAGGGACACGCCGTACGACCAGGTGGCGCTCTATGCTTCCGCGAGCCTCGCGCGCAAGGACCGGCTCGTGCTGCAGCCACCGTTCAATTTCGTGGCGTACTCCTGGGGCAGGCAAAAAGTCCCCGGATGGGTGAAGGCGCAACAGACAGGCGGTCGTGACTCTCTCATCTACCGTGCCAGGGTGCACGAGAACAATGCGATCGACGAACGCACGAGGGACCCGCGTCTCGTCACCGTCTACTGGAAGTTCGGCACGCACGGCGCGAGCGTGTTTTCCTCCATTGCGCGAAAAGGCGAGGAAAACCGCACCCTCCCCCCGGCGGAAGCAAGCGAGGTGGTGAACCGGTACGGCCTCGTCGACCTCATCACCGGCCCGGTCGAGCGGACCCTGTGGGACATCAAGAGCCAGCGCTGACGGGCACCGCCGCGTCGGGCGCGCCGGAGCGCCGGTCCAGTCGTTCCAGCCAGGCCACCAGGGCGAGCGAACTGTTCACGCGATCCCAGGAGTACGAGTCCCCCAGGCCGAGCTGGGCCTCCCGCACGGCCCGGCACAGCGTCTCGACGTCGAACATCTCCGTGATCAGCGGGTGGCGGGCGGAGCGGCACAGGGCGATGAGTTCGTCGCCGTGTGTCCGCAGGCCGCGGGCGTAGAGGTCGTTGAAGGGCACCTTGAGCGCCCGGCCGCGGATCGGGGCCGGGAGGAGATCCGCCATGGCCTCTCGGAGCACGGCCTTCGGACGGCCCGGCCGGAACGCGGCGGCGGCAGGCAGCCGGCTCATCATCGCGACGACCTCCGGGTCGAGGAAGGGGTGCGAGAGGAAGAACCCGTCCCGTCGTGCGCGCTGCCAGGACAGCGGGTCGGGAGCGGCGACGTAATTGGCGGCGGCGTAGAGCGACTGTTCCGGCTTGCGTCCGTACACGAACCGGCTCTCCGCGATGCCCGCATCCCGATAGCCGTGAGCGCGCGCGAATCCGGGTCGCAGCCATCCGGGGCGGTTGAAGGTACCGAGGCCGCCGAGCACCGTTCCACCGCGGCGGAGCGCGGTGATCCGTTCGGCTGCCAGCGGGAAGGCCGGCCGCACCACGTAGGCGTGGACGATGTCCCGCAGGCCCCGCTCGCTTCCCGCGGCCCAGGCTCGTGCCTGCTCGGTCATCTGCCGTAGCCGTCCGGTGCGGGCCAGCCTGTGCAGGTGGTACGGGTTGGCGTCCACGACCGGATCGGCCCCGCAGCCGGTCAGGAGCGTGTCACAGCCCAGTTCGGCGGCCGCGGCGTGGAGCCTGGCCCAGAACGGGGCGCGGAAGGCGTGCGCCGAGGGTTCGTCGGCGTCTCCCGCGTGGTGCTGGAAGTCGTCGAAGTCGGCCACGTCGTCGGCATCGACCATCACGGCGCGGGCCGCGGGTGTGTGACGGCGGATCGCCTCCATCGCGACGTCGAGGTACGGCCGCTCCGCGGCCAGCTCCCCGCGGGAGAAACGCCCGGCGAGCAGGACCAGGTCCCCGGCGCCGCCCCGTTCCTCGGCCAGCAGGCGTGCGGCGAGCAGCGCGACGCTGGTGGAGTCGGTGCCGCCCGAGACATGGCATGCCGTCGTCGTGCCCATGCGGCGTCCGACAGCGGTCTCCAGCGCGAGGCGCAACTCCTGCGCGGCCTCGTCGAGGCAGGCGCCGTCGGCAGTCGGCTCGGGCAGGCCGGTGGCCCGGCGGGCCGGTCGCAGCGTACGGCTGCGCAGTTGCCCGGTGAGGGACAGCTCGACCACCTCGCCGCCGAGGACGCGGTGCACCCCGGCGAACGGGGTGAGGTCCGAGTGCGGTTGCGCCAGGTTCCCGGTGAGGTAGCGGCAGAAGTAGCGGGGTTCCAGCTCTGTGGCGGTCCCCAGGCAGCGGACCGAGGTGCTCACGGCGCTCACGCGGCCACCGGACTCCCGGAAGAACAGCGGGATGCGTGCCTGCTCGTCCCGCATCAGAAGGATGCGGTCGCGGCAGACCAGCACGGCCGCGTAGTCGCCGGCCGGCACGGGCGGGGCGGCCGGCTGCCTGCCGGAGTCGTCGAGGAGACCGCGCGCGCCCGCCGCCCGGTCGCGGGCCGAGCCGACCCAGCCGACGACGGCCGCGGTGCCGGCCCGTGAGGTGACCGTCGTCACGAGTCCCTGACGCGCCATGGCCTCGCTGGGCCGTAGTCTCGGTGCGCCCCCGGCCCAGTCGAGGCGGAGCGCTTCCATGTCAGGGTCCTCCGCAGTCGATCGAGAGCACCGGTGTGAAGGCGTGCCCTCGCGGATCGGCGTCGGGGATGCACAGGCCGCCCGAGACCGTCCACGCGTGCAGGGCAAACGGGTGTTCCCGCACGCCGACGTGGAGGACGGCTTTCAGGCCACACCGCCGCAGCAGGACGAAGGCCGTCACCGCCTCGGACTTGCAGTCGCCGTTGACGAACCAGCTTCTGCTGCTGTGTGACTGCACTGCTCGTTTCAGCCGCCCGAGCTCCTCCGCGGAGGGGAGGTCCGCACGGGCGTAACCCGGGGCGACCAAGGACAACAACCGGAGGACGCGCCCGAATCCAAGGGTCCGGATCAGCAGGTGCACGCCACCCAGCCAGAGCCCGACGCCGACGTCCGCGTATTTTCTGCGGCGGCCCGTCGCACACCCGGCACGCATGAGACCGATGACGAGTTCGGCGCGTTCCTCAGGGGTTCCGGAAGAGAATTTCTGGACTTCCGTCATCGCCAATCCGAGAAAACGCGTCCGCTTCCAGTCCGCGATCAGTGCTCCGTCGGACATCCGGGTGACACGGCAATGCGGTGACAGGATCCTTTCCATGGCCGCCAGGCCATCGACATACTCTGCCACCGCATATCCTCCAGGGTTCCACCGTGAACGGTGTCAGTGCTGGTATCCGTGACCGTCGTAGAATCCGCCGCTGAATCCGCGGATCAGACAACCGTCACCGAGAAAAACGAGCCGATGCGGCTTACGGCGCCGCAGCAATCGGAGAATCATCGCCCACCTCCAGAACGGCAGCACATCAACTCCAGGCTACTCCCGCCCGAATGCCCCGCAACCGGGCTGCCGACGCCAACCGGCCGATGTCCGGCACCTTTTCGGATCGGTGACGATCCGGGAGAAAGACGCTCCGCCCCGGACTCAGGCCCGGGGCGTTCGTAGGACCTACTGGATCGGGGAGTCGGGCGGGGGGAGCTGGACGGTGCGCTCCCGGTCGACGGATTCGACGCCGTCGACTGCCTCCAGAGCGGGAATCCGGTCCTCCGCGACGGTTCCGGAGAGCGTGCCGAGGGCCGGCTGCTCGCTCGTGACCGTCAGCCCGGCCCGCCGCAAGCCCGCCACCACTTCCGCGAACCGGTCGGGATCGACCGCGAGGATGATCCCGACCGGCGCGGGCTGGGACGGCTCGCTCACGGCGCCTGGAGCAGACCCGAGCCGACGTCCCTGGCGGGCTGCGTCAGCGGGAAGGCACCGGACAGCAGACCGACTTTGAGATCGGCCGCGGAAGCGTGGGGGTTCGCCTGGGCGAGCAAGGCGAGGACGCCCGCGACATGCGGCGTGGCCATGCTGGTGCCGCTCAGGCTCTGGTACCCGCCTCCAGGGGCGGCCGAGCGCACGTCCCTGCCGGGCGCGGCGATGTTGACCTCGCCGCCCTGGCCGTTGATGCCGCCGTTGGAGAAGAACGACGGCGTGAGTGCCTTGTCGAGCGCGCTCACCGCGAGGATGGAGGGGCAGTTGGCGGGCCGGCCGACGGGCCGGATCTCCGGCGGCCGATGGCTGTCGTTGCCCGCGGCGGCGACGATGACCGTCCCGCGCTCGAGCGCGCGCTGGGCCAGCTTCTCGTACGTCTGCGGGAAGAGCTCACCCGGTCGGACCCCGGCGCCGAGCGACATGGAGATCACTCGCGCACCGTGGGCGACGGCCCAGGCCATGCCCGCCAGGATCTGGCCATCGGTGCCGCTGCCCGCGTTGTTGAGCACCTTCGCCACGAGGATCCGGGCCTCGCAGGCCACCCCGTAGCGGGGTCCCTGCCGGGGTTTTGCCGGACCGGCAGCGGTGCCGATGCAGTGCGTGCCGTGGCCGTTGCCGTCCTCGACGGCCTCGCCGGGCACGAAGGAGGCCGACGCCTCGATGCGCCCGCCCAGGTCCGGGTGGTCGGTGTCCACGCCGGTGTCGATGACGGCGATCTTCACATCGCGTCCGGTCAGGCTGGACAGATTGGCCCGGATCGCCTGCAGGCCCCAGGTCCAGTTCTCCTCGTCCAGGGCCGGGCCCTGGGCAGCGGCGATTTCGGCCACGGTGTGATGGGCGACCACTTCCTCGTCGCTGCGGTAGGCCGGGAAGAACTCGGTCGGCGCCTGCTGCGGGGCGGTGATCGGCGAAGCGTAGACCATACGCTCCGGTTCTGCCGCGATGATCGAGGGTTCCGCCTCGGCCGAGGTCACCAGCGCGTGGCGCTGCTCGGGCCGCACCTCGACGACTGCGGCGCCGAGTTCCTCGAAGAGCACCGAGACGTCGGGGCGCTCGAGGAGTTCGGCGACCTGCGCGGCGTCGGTTCCTCGGACACGTTCGACGGACGCGATGTCGGCAGCGGAACGCAGTGCGTTCAGCCCGCTCTCCTGGTCGCCCGGTTCGAGCAGGACCACGTATCGGCCTGTGTACTCCGTGCCCTGGCCCGGGACGGTGCCATGGGGCCGATCGGGATGCTCGCCGAAGGCGCGCCTGTCCATGGGTCCGTTCGCCATTGAATTTCCCGCTCTCTGTGCGCTGCCCCCGGTTCGTGGACGCGCGCCGATTCACGGAGTGTCAGGCGCCGAGGATGGTGGGGCGCGGATCAGTCGCGTATCGACGCGTAGTGCCGTCGCCTGCAAGGCTGTCCGTTGCCAGGCCGTCGGCATTGCCCCCCGTCCACCGTCTCACCGGGTGTGAGGGCCCGCAACACAGCGCCGCCGCCCAGGGTTCGACCGCGCTACGGCAGTTTCGGTCGCACGTTCAACTTCCACCCGGCGGCCGGCGTCCGCTGCCGCCCTGCAACCACGAGGCGGCCCCTGAGGCGTGGGACGAGGTGGGCGCTGGGTGCACGACGCCGTGCGTCGTGCGATAACGGCAGCATGACAGAGACTCCCACGGCCACGGCGGCGGAAATCAAGATCGGCTTTTCCGGGGACGAGGCCAGGAAGGCGGCCTGCGCGCTCGAGCTCCAGGGTGGTGAGGGCCGCAGTCGCACCGTCCACTTCTGGGACGGTCCGAGGAAGGGCGACGACGGTATCGCCTTGCCTTTCCTCGACCGCGGGGTCATCTTCCGGCTGCGACTGGAGGACGGGGACCATGGGTCCAAGCGCGAAACCAGCATGACCGTCAAGCTGCGGCCGTGCCCCCGGCTGCCGCCCGACTGGCGGAAGAACCGCAAGGACGAGGACGGGGCCTGGGACTTCACGATCGAGGAGGACCGGACCGGCCCCGCCTTCACACCCGTGGTGTCCGCCTCGCTGCAGGCCGACCGGAAGGTCGAGGCGAAGCTCGTCGAGTCGGCGCTCGGACCCGGGCCCGGGGGGCTGGTCCCCCTCCTCGCCAAGCCGCACCGCCACCTTCTGGAGGACGCCGCGGGGTTGAAGCAGGGCGACCTCGCGGAGCTGAGGGCGCTCGGGCCGGTGTACACCGTCAAGTGGAAGCAGGACTGGGGCACTCTTCCCGTGGTCATCGAGGAGTGGATCACCAAGGACCTGCGCTTCCTTGAGGCCTCGGTGCGTACGAGCACGGCCGACGCGGCCGAGGCCGAGAAGCTGCTCGAACAGGCCCTGCGGCAGCGCAACGTTGCCCCGCAGCGACGCGGCGAGACCAAGACCCGGGCCGTGCTGACCGTCCTCGCCCGCGACCTGGCACTCTGACGACGCCGTCGCCAACCACCCCTTTCGGGTCCCGCACCGGCCGGGCCGCGCCGGGACGGAGGTACCGGACATCCGACTCGGACGCCCCGTCTGGCTCGGACGGGTTGGTGCTCCGCACGCTCCTGCCGCAACCTGGCCTGGTCACCGATTGACCGCGCGCCGGCCTCACCAGCCGCACCTGCCTCGGGAAGGCGTTTCACCATGGCGGAGCGATCACCCATCGTCTACCTGCGGGGATATGCCGGTCCGCCGAGCAGTGTGGACAAGCAGACCGACGACCCGTTCTACGGGCTCAACAGTGGCGCCACCCACATTCGCGTCGGCGGGGAGGGGACGCCGCGCTTCTACCAGTTCGAAGGTCCCCTGCTGAGGCTGATGAGCGACGAGGGCTATCAGCTCCTGGTGCGCGGCGATCAGCACGCGTATCTCGAGTCGCAGGCCGATGGCGCGGTCGCGCGCGAGTCCATCTGGGTGCACCGCTTCTACGACTGTGCCGCGTCCACCTTCGGTACGTCCGTCACCGCGGCCCAGGAGGAATTCGACCTCGAAACGGCGGCCGAGCGCCTCTATGACTTCGTCCAGCTCGTCCGCCGGAAGACCGGTGCCCCCAAGGTGCACCTGGTGGCCCACTCCATGGGGGGCCTGCTCGCACGCTGCCTGATCCAGAAGGTGTGCCGTACGGCCGATCCGCGCACGGGTGAACCTCGCCGCCCCGGCAGCGAGCTCGTGGACAAGCTCTTCACCTACGGCACCCCGCACGGCGGTATCGCCTTCGACCTCGGCGGAGGGATCGTCGACTGGGCGATGGAGACCTTCGGGCCGAGTGGATCGGGCATCTTCGCCCCCGACCGGATGTACGCCTATCTGACCCCCGGGGTGTCCGACGGCGAGGATGCCCCGCCGGGCTGGCGGCCCCACGAGATTCCGGCGGAGGCCTTCGACGCGCGCCGGGTGTTCTGTGTCGTCGGGACCAACGCGGCCGACTACGGACTGGTCGAGAAGGCGGTCGGACCGCGCAGCGACGGGCTGGTCCATATCGACAACGCCTATGTGCGCCACGCCCACCGGGCCTTCGTCCACCGCTCCCACTCGGGCCGCTACGGATTGGTGAATTCCGAAGAGGGCTACCAGAACCTGCGGCGCTTCCTCTTCGGGAACTACCAGGTCCGGGCGGACCTGCGCGGCCTGGAGCTGCCCGAGCAGCCCTCCGGTGAATCACGGGTCTGGCAGGCAGAGGTGCGGCTGGCCGTCCGGGGCCTGCCGACCGTCATGCACGAGCAGCGTGCGGCCCACTACTGCCCCATTCAGCTGAACCAGGAATCCGCCCAGCACGGCTCTGCGGAGGGCGACACCGGCGGCGTGCCCCTGGCCACCGCGTTCCTCCTCGACCCGGTCCACTTTCGTGGCGGCCGGGAAAGCCGGCAGCCGCTCCGCTCCCGCTACACGCTGGTGCTGCGCGTCTTCCACCTCGTGGAGAAGAGCGGCCGGTTCTTCTGGGCGGACCACCTCGAGCAGGTGCCCGACTGGGAGGACACGCTGATCGTCGACGTCGGCCGGCGCGGCGTGCCCGAGGAGACAGGATCGCAGGCCTGGGCGGCATGGAACTCACGAGTCCCCGGCAGCATCGACGACACCGATCCGATCGCCGCGGAACCGTGTCGGATGGTCGAGGACGGCGAAGACCTGCACACCGAGATCCCGATGCCCGAGACGGTCCGTCCCATCCTCGGCAGCGAGTCCCGACTCCGCCTCACCGTGAGCCGCTTCAGCTGAGCTTCAGTCGAACGAAGCCAGCTGCCGGTGTGCGGACCAGGCGCGCAGTGCCACCTTGTCCTTGAAGTTTCCGATGTTCGTGTCGACCGGGCGATCGGTGTACTGGTGGAACATCCACGGGTGCTGGATGTCGGGCCGGCCGGGCTTGCCGTTGTACTGGGCTATCCACAGGCCGTCCCCGGCGAACGACGTACTGTCACGGTGCAGCCAGAAATCCCGGTTGCAGTAGAGCACTGTCCTGTGCCCCGGCGTGCGGTGCTGTACGTGCTTGATCCAGTTGTCCTTGAAGGAGTTCGGGACGCCATGGTCCTCCCAGTCGAGGGCGAGGATGTCCCCGTCCGCCAGCTTGATCTTGGAGAGGAAGAAGTCGGCCTGGGCTTCAAAGGATCCGGGCCGGGCGAAATGATAGAAGCCGGTCACCAGTCCGGCGTCTCGTGCGGTCTTGCGCTGGGCGGCCCACTTGGGGTTCGTGTAGGTGGTCCCCTCCGTGATTTTGATGAAGACGAAGGCGAATCCGTCGGTGTGGTATTTCGCCGACTGGAACGACGAGACATCGATTCCTTTGATGGTCATGGTCAGCTCCTCAGGTGGCGGCGAGGCGCCTGGCGACCCTCGCGCGCATGCTCTCCATCGTGAATCCCTTGGGATCGATCTTGCCGGGCTGCCACTCCAGGTGGCCGATCACGCTGCCGGCGTGCCAGCCGTAGGCGCGGCAGATCGCGGCTGCCGCCTTTTCGATCGCCTCGAGTTGCTTCTCCGGCCAGGGGTCGATTCCGTCGCCGAGGTTCTCGCATTCGAATCCGTAGAACCTCGCGTTGCCGTCGGTGTTCTGCTCGTTGTCAGGAGGCAGCGGCCTCTCGTCGATGACGGCCCGAAGCACATCGTCGTCGCCCGGGCCGGCGTGATTCGTGCGACCGTTGCCCACCATGTAGACGACGCCGTCCTTGCCGATGACGCCGTGGCACAGCGGGCCGGGAAGATCCGGGCGGCCGTTGTAGCAGAGGTTGACGGTGTTCTTCGTGTCGGAAGTGACGGTGTGGTGGATCATCACACCGTTCACATTGTTGAACGGACCCTTGTGATTGCGGTTGTGGTGGCGCCAATCACGGGTCTCCTCGATGACCAGGTCTTCGTTGCGGAGTACCCGGAGCATCTGGTCCGCGGTCATGGGTGCGGCCATGGTGTCCTCCCTCCGGCGATGGAGGATCCCGAACGGACCCCCGTCGCGGGGGACTCAGTCGATGGGGTGCTGCGGTGCGGTACGGGACCGCCTGCGCGAATTCAGGTCACAAGCCGTCCCGCAACCTGCTGTGATGGTGGGCCGATTGCCCATGTCATCTGACATCTGGCATCTGTCATCCGAGACGAGATGGCGGAGGAACGAACGTTCCCTCCCACGCGCTGCCACGGGTCTCCCCTGCGCTGCCACAGGTCGCGGATGGCACCGTGGACTTCGTGGGCCCCGGTGTCAGAGTTCCGGTGGATCGAGCCGCCCTCGAAGCCACATGACCGCCCGCGCCCCGTCCGGGTCCGGGCCGTCCTGGCCACCGCCACCCGCGCAGGCGTCCACCGGTGCACCCCTCCAGAGGGCCTGTCCCCACTACGTGTCGATGACGGTGAGGGAACCCTCCCGGAGCACTCACGGTCTGTCTCTATTTTCGCGCTACGCCTCGACTGTGGCATCTGGATCAACCTGCCCGGCCGGAGCGCGACGACGGCCCGGAACCACCCGCCGGCCTTGCGCGCCCACATGTCGGAGGGTATGGGCCTCAGCCGCGATGACCGACGAGGCCGACGGGCACGTCCACGACCACGCCTCTGGCCCGTCCGCCGCGGGCAGGCCGACGTCCGGTGGGCCCGCACCGAGGGTCCCTCGTCCCCTGCCGATGGGTGGTGGCTGCCGCCTCGGCGGGCGAGGCGGGGGCGAGGCAGGCCGGGGGAACGCCGGCGGCTGGTCAACGGTCCGCTTCCCGGCCCCCCTTGAGATCGCCTCGCGTAACGGCGACTATGGCTGCCGTCACGGTCCGGTGCGGCATGCGGCCGCAGTGGCCGCAGCACGCTGCACCAGACTGATGGGGAGCGATGTACAGCCGACCCGAGGCGCCGGAAACAAGGTGACACCATGACCACACGGCAGGTCCGCAAGCGGTGCCAGGCACTCGTCAGCGCGCTCGACTTGCCCAGTCCCTTCTCCGTCGAGGCCCTCGTCCGCGAGCTGTCGGCCCGGCGGGGCCGGCCCATCCGGATCCACACCCTGACGATCGGCTCCGCCGTGGACGCCTGCGGGCTGTGGATCGCCACCGCATCCTGCGACCACATCTTCGTCGAGGAGAAGACCACCAGGTTCCACCAGGAGCACATCGTGCTCCACGAGATCGGCCACATCCTGTGGGATCACGGCAGCGGCGAGGGCGAGAACCACAGCGCGCTGGCCACGCTGCTGCCCGACCTCCGCCCCGACGTGGTCAGCCGGCTGCTGGCCCGCACCAGCTACACCTCCGAGCAGGAACAGGAAGCCGAACTCGTCGCCAGCCTCATCCACTCGGCCGCGGGCATGCTGCCCCCCTCGTCGTCCCCAGGGGTGCGCGGCACACTCGAAGTCGCCCTAGGAATCCGCAGGTAGGAGCGTGCACATACACTCCCTCGTCGAACTGGGAACCCGCGTCGAACTCACCGGCGCGCTGGCCCTGTGGCTGGTGATCGCCCTCCGGCTGCCCACCGCCCGCCGCTCCCGGCAGCAGAAGATGCTGCTGCTGTCCGTGATCGGCCTCGCCGGGTCGATCACCGTCTATCTCGACCCCGTCACCGCGGCACTGAACCACACCTTTCGCTTCGCCGGCAGCTGCGGTCTGTTCATGAACGGCTGGGGCGCCCTCAGTTCGGCCCTCATCCTCGACTTCGTTCTCGCCGCCATGTCCCGGCGCCGCCCCTGGCTCGTCTACGGCCCGATGGTGCTCACCATCGCCGCGCTGATCGCGCTCAACTACACGATCGCGCCGGATGCCGGCTGCGTCACCAGCCAGGCCGTCCCCTGGTACAGCCCGTTCTGGTGGCTGCTCATCGCGGCGCACCTCATCGGCACCATCCCGTGCGCCGTGCTGTGTGTGCGCTACGGGCGCCGGGCCGGCGACGACCGGCCCGTGCGCACCGGGCTCCTGCTGCTCGCCGCCGGGTTCACCTCGTCCGCCACGTTCTGGTGCGTCGTCCTGGCCTTCCTCCTCGCCCGGCCGGCCTGGCTGGGGGCGTTGTTCCCGCTCAACATCGGGGTCACGGCCTGGCTGATGACCGCCGGGGTCTGTCTGCCCCTGGTCCTCACCGTCCGCCGGGCCGCTCGCGACATGAGCGCTCTCTGGCGCCTGCGCCCCCTGTGGCGCGAGGTCACCGAGGCCGTTCCGCACGTCACTCTGGACAAGCCGGTCCCCCGCGTCCGCGCGGTGCTCGGCCGCCCCCGCACGATCCGCCTCCGGCTCTACCGCCAGGTCATCGAGATCCGCGACGCCCTGCTCGTGCTGCAGGACTATGTGACGTCCGAGGCGATGGAGGCCGCTCGGCACCACATCGGGGCACAGCACCTGTCCGGGGAACAGGTCGAGCCGGCGGTCACCGCCTGCTGGCTGTGCACCGCCCTCGACGCCCGGCAGGCCGCGGCCACCCCCCGGCCGAACCAACTCGCCCCCGGAGGGCCCGCCCACGACGGCCTCCGCAGTGAGGCCGACTTCCTGCTCGCCGTCCTGCGAGCCCGCGCGCTGCCCGCCGTACGCTCGTTCGCCGTTCCGCCCACACCGACCGGTCCCGCACCGACCGGTCCCGCACCGGCCCGTCCCGCAGTGCCGGACCCGCGTGCCCCCCAGTCGTCGACTTCTCGCACGAGTTAGGAATCCATGACACCGCAGTCCGCCCGCACCCCCTACACCAGCGGCATGTTGAGCAATGACGCCGGCCGTGAGCGGGACCGTCTGACGTCCATCCAGGGCAGCGTCGACACGTTCACCACCGGAATCCTGGACCGCCTCCCCGTCGAAGCCTCCTGGAACTGCCTGGAGCTGGGC
Organism: Streptomyces caniferus; assembly: GCF_009811555.1. Lineage (GTDB taxonomy): Bacteria > Actinomycetota > Actinomycetes > Streptomycetales > Streptomycetaceae > Streptomyces > Streptomyces caniferus. The sequence continues at coordinate 1,593,931 of NZ_BLIN01000003.1, forward strand.
GCCGGCGCCGGCTCCATCGCCTACTGGCTCGCGGGACGGTGCCCGGAAGGACGCGTGGTCGGCGTCGATCTCGACACGCGCCATCTCGACGCCGGCCGTGCCGCGAACCTGGAGGTCCAGGAAGCCGACATCACGGACGAGGACTACGCCCCCGGCAGCTTCGACCTCATCCACGCCCGCTACCTGTTCTGCCATCTCGCCGCCCGCGACGAGATGGTGGCGCGGGTCGGCCGCTGGCTCGCCCCCGGCGGCTGGCTCGTCATCGAAGAGCCCTTCCACCTGCCCGGTGCCACCTCCCCCTTCCCCGTGATGCGGCGCATCCTCGACGCCTACCAGCGCATGTACCACGAGCACGGCGCCGACCTCACCTGGGTCCGGGGCCTGCCCGCCCTCCTGGCCGGCAGCGGTCTGACCGATGTCGCCTTCGCCGCGAACCCCGCCTTCATGGGCGGACTCGACAAGGACCGCTGGCGCCCGCTCATCGACCAGGCCGCACCCACCCTCCTCGCCGACGGTCTGATCACGGAAGCCGACCTGGCGGAGTTCCACACCCTCCTCAAGGACCCGGCCTTCATCGACATCCCGCAGATGACCCTGTCCGCATGGGCCCGTCGCCCGGCGGAGGCACCGTCCGCGGACGGGCCGGTCTGAAGCCACCGGGAGTGGGGACCGCCGCCGAGTGCGTGCCGGGCGCGGAATCGTTCCTCATCGGTCCGCGGGGGGGGGCGCCCGGCGGACCGATGCGGCCTGCGACGGTACGAGCCCTGGGCGCCGACGCCCCGCCGGGTGCGGTGCCCCGCCGTGTATGACGCCCCGCCAAGTGCGGCGCCCACCCCCCGCGGAATGATCACAGGATGAGGAACGACGATCCGCGCCCGCACCTGCCCACCACCGAGTCCGCCGTCACGGCCATCCGTGCGATCGCGGCCGAGTACCGCCTCGACCTGACCGTCACGGACGACATCGGCGCGGACCGGACCTCCCGCCGTACCGCGGCCGGGGCGTTCACCGTCCTGGACGCGGACGGCTCGCTGCCGCACGAGGCCTTCGTGGAACTGGGCGGATCGCCCGCGGTCACCGTCCAGGTCTTCCCCGAGGACGATGCGAAGGTCACCGTGGACGGGGTGGAGTTCGCCGATGTCCCGCGGGACGCGGTGCCGGCGTTCCTGCGCTCGGTGTACGGCGGGCGGGCCCACGTCAAGGCGCGGTTCTTCCCGCCGGGCGAGTGGCTGATCGTGCCACTGCCCGGCGACGAGACCTACAAGGAGCTGATCTTCCCCGGCGGGCTCAGCCCCTGGCTCGCGCGCAGCGTCCGCTGAGGCGGGGAGGGCGGCGGGCAACGCTGCCGGCGTCCTCCCTCCGCCCCTCATGGGCGGCCGTCACCTGGGCGGTTGATGGCCTCCCGGCAGCAGGGTGCCCGGCTCCGGGGCGGCCACCTCGACGCCCTCCACCTTGGGATTGCGCCGCTGCCGCTTGGAGACCCAGTAGGCCAGCCAGGAGAGCAGCATGCACATCCCGATGTAGATCGGCGAGATGATCATGACGACGGGGATGAACGGCAGGTCGTAGTCGAGGTTGGAGGCGATCAGCTTGCCGGCGTGCAGGAACTCCTCGTAGGTGATGAGGTAGCCGAGCGAGGTGTCCTTCAGGGCGACCACCAGCTGGCTGATGATCGCCGGGAGCATCGCCCGGACCGCCTGCGGCACCAGGACGTGCGTCATGACCTGGGTCTTGCCCATGCCGAGCGCATAAGCGGCCTCCCGCTGGCCGCGGTCGACGGAGTGGACGCCGGTACGGAAGACCTCGGCGAGCACCGAGCCGTTGTAGAGGGTCAGGCCGGCGACCAGCGCGATCAGCGGCTCGGCCTTCAGCGCCACATAGATGAAGAAGATCATGACCAGTACGGGCATGGCGCGGAAGAACTCCACCAGCAGCGTGCACACCCAGCGCAGGGCCCGGTGTTCCGAGAGCCGGCCGGTCGCCAGCACCCCGCCCAGCGCCAGCGACAGCACCGCCGCGAGGGCGAAGGCCTTCAGGGTGTTGCCGAGGCCCCGTAGCAGCAGCTCCTGAATTCCCTTGTAGGTGAAGGGAGTCCACTTCGGCGCGGTGAACTGGCCGGTGGCGAAGAGGAGGTAGAGGACCCAGCCGATCAGGGCGAGGATCAGCACCGTCGAGACCAGCCCGTAGAGCCGGTGCCGCGCTTTGGTCCGCGGGCCGGGGACGTCGTAGAGGGCGGTGGTCATCGAGCGACTCCGTAGCGCTTCTCCAGCACGTTGAAGAGCGCGCTGATGGTCAAGGTCACGATCAGGTAGCCGACGGCGATCCAGACGAAGGTCCAGATGATGCTGTAGCCCAGTTCGCTGAGCGGCTTGTAGACCCCGAGGAGTTCGGTGACGCTGAACGCGCCGGCGATCGCGGAGTTCTTGGCCAGCGCGATCAGGGTGGAGCCGATGGGCGGGATGACGGACCGGAAGGCCTGCGGGAGGACGATCCCGCCCAGCGTCTGCGGGAAGGTCATGCCCAGGCTGCGGGCCGCCTCGCCCTGCCCGACCGGCACGGTGTTGATGCCGGAGCGCACCGCCTCGCAGATGAAGGCGGAGGTGTAGCAGCCCAGCGCGAGGATGGCGAAGAGGTTGAAGGGCAGGACGAAGCCGAAGCGTGGCAGGCCCAGCACCACCGCGAAGAACAGCAGCGTCAGCGGCGTGTTGCGCAGCACCGTCACCCATGCCGTGCCGAAGGCCCGCAGCGAGCCGACCGGCGCCACCCGGAACGCGGCCATCAGGAAACCGAGGACGAGCGCGAGCAGCGAGGCGAAGACGGTGAGTTCGACGGTGCCCAGCAGGCCCTTCCCGTAGAGGGAGAGGTTGTCGAGGAGAACGTTCATCGGTCAGTTCCTTGGCGGCTCAGGACGCCGGGTAGCGGTTGATCGGGGGCGGCTTGGGGGCGGGCACGCCGGACGTCCCGAGGGTCGCCTCGTACGCCTTCTGCCAGTTGCCGTTCTTCTCGTTCGCGGCGAGCGCGTCATCCAGCGCGAGCCGCAGCGCGTTGTCTCCCCGGGGAACGCCGATGCCGTACGGCTCCTCGGAGAACGGCTTGCCGACCACCTTCAGCTCGTCGGGCACCTTGGCGGCGTACCCCAGCAGGATCGCGTCGTCGGTGGTGACCGCGTCGACCTGGTAGGTGAGCAGGTTGTCCACGCACACCGAGTAGGTGTCGTAGGAGACCAGTACGGCCTTGGGGTACTCGGCCTGGATGCGCTGGTAGGGGGTCGAGCCGGCCGCCGAGCAGACGCGTTTGCCGGCCAGATCCTGGGGGCCGTGGATGTCGTTCTCGTCGGCGCGCACCAGCAGCGACTGGCCCGCCATGTAGTAGGGACCGGCGAAGCCCACCAGCTTCTTGCGCTTGTCGTTGATGGTGTAGGTGCCGACGTAGAGGTCGATCTGGCCGTTCTGGAGGGCGGTCTCGCGGTTGGCGGAGGCGATCGTCTTGAACTCGATGGTGTGGGGAGGGAAGCCGAGGGCGGCGGACATCATCTTGGCGATCTCGATGTCGAAGCCGGTGTACTGGCCAGAGGCCGGGTCCCGCTCGCCGAGGTAGGGCTGGTCCTCCTTGACGCCGATGACGAGATGGCCGCGGCGCTTGGCCTTCGTCCAGGTCGGGGAGTCGGGCAGCGAGAAGTTCTTGGCGACCGGGTACTGCGGCAGTTCGCTGCCCTTGGGGCCCTTGGCCGGCGGGCTCCCTTCCCGGCCGCAGCCGGAGAGGGCCAGCGCGAGCACGGCGAACACGACGAGCACGCGGCCCACGAGGGCACGGCGCAGGGGCGAGGAGTGGCTGTGCGGCATCACGGCACCCCCGTCAGTGCTTGAGGATCTTGGAGAGGAAGTCCTTCGCCCGTTCGCTGCGCGGCGCGGTGAAGAAGTCCTCGGGGGTGCGGTCCTCGACGATGCGGCCGTCGTCCATGAACACCACACGGTTGGCGGCGGAGCGGGCGAAGCCCATCTCATGGGTGACCACGACCATCGTCATGCCGTCCCGGGCGAGCTGCCGCATGACTTCCAGCACCTCGTTGATCATCTCCGGGTCGAGGGCGGAGGTCGGTTCGTCGAAGAGCAGCGCCTTGGGGTCCATGGCGAGTGCCCGGGCGATGGCGACGCGCTGCTGCTGGCCGCCGGAGAGCTGCGCCGGGTACTTGTCGGCCTGGGAGGCGAGCCCCACCCGGTCCAGGAGTTCACGGGCGCGCCGCGCGGCCTCGTCCTTCTTCTTCTTCCGGACCTTCATCGGCGCCAGCATCAGGTTGTCCAGCACCGTCTTGTGGGCGAAGAGGTTGAAGGACTGGAAGACCATGCCGACTTCGGCACGCAACTGGGCCAGCGCGCGGCCCTCTTCGGGCAGCGGCTGCCCGTCCAGCTCGATGGCGCCCGACTCGACGGTCTCCAGGCGGTTGATGGCCCGGCACAGGGTGGACTTCCCGGACCCGGAGGGCCCGATGACCACGACCACCTCCCCGCGGCCGACGGTGAGGTCGATGTCCCGCAGGACATGCAGTTTTCCGTAGTGCTTGTTGACCCCGCGCAGTTCAATCAGCGCATCACCGGCCATATGCAGACCTGCCCACTCTCATCCGTACAGCGGAGAGCCCGCAACCTACCGGGGGGAACAGGGCGCTTCTTCACTGACACGCACGCATGCACGGAGATGGGCGGATAAATCAGGGTTACGGATGAACCTTCCGCACGGCCGGCGCGGGGCTGCCGCCCGCGCTCCCGACCACCGGGGTCAGCTCTCCGAGGCCTCGGCGTAGACCTGCGACAACTCGGGCGCGCCGACATCGGCCCACTCGTGACCCGTGGCCACCACGTCGATCTCCCGCCCGGACGCCAGCCGGACCACCGGCTGCCCGTCCGGCCATACGTGCCAGACGGCGCCGCGCACCGTGCGGACCAGGACCGTGCCGAGGTAGAGACCGGCGTCGTTGCCGAGCCAGGGCAGCACCTCCGGGTCGTCCCGCCATACGGGCTGCAGCTGGTCCAGCGCCTCCAACGACCCTACGGAGTCGTCCAGTTCCACGCCCGCGGTGGCGGCCTGGGCCCGCAGGAGTTCGCACTCGGACAGCAGCTCCACGACGCTGTCGGGATCGGCGCGCACCGACTCCGCCAGCGGTACGGACCGGTGTGCGCGCTGCCGCTTGCGCCACCTGTCCAGGAAAGACATGTTCATGGTCTGCAGGGTCCCACCCGCCCTGTGGTCGCGGCCACAGGCGCGCGGCACACCCGTGCCCCGTTCGTCACCTTGACGCCTCCCCCGCGCCTTCCTACCTTCATGGCGCTCGGATCGGATCTGCTGGATCCCAGGAACCCCCCAGCCCCTTCGCGGGACCGGCCTGGAACGCAGTGCACACCTGCCCGTTGGCGCCAACCGGAGGGATACGGACCGATGCGTGGACGACGATGGGGCACCGCCCTGGTCCTGCTGCTCACCGCGACCGCACTGCCGGCCACCGATGCCGGAACCGCGACGGCCGTCGCGGCGCACCGCCCGCGCCTCCCACTGCCCTTGGCGCGACTCTTCGACAACCGGGCCGTCAGCGACAACTCCCGGCCCGGCGCGGCCGACTTCGACGGTGCGGGCCACTCGCTGTCCGCTCAGGACCTCGCGGCGGCCGGCTGGTCGCCCGGGAGCACCCCGACCCTCGACGGAGCCCGGCTCCGCCTGCCGCGCACCGCGCCCGGAACGCCGGACAACGTGGTGGCGGACGGTCAGCAGGTGACCGTGGGCGGCCGGGGCGAGGCGCTCACCTTCCTGGTCGCCGGGACGGGCGGTGCCCCCTCGGGCACCGGGACCGTGCGCTACCGGGACGGCTCGCACAGCAGCTATGAACTCACCGCCCCCGACTGGCGGTCGGGGCCGCTCGCCACCAAGGCGGTGACGCTGCCGCATATCAACGGTCCGGGCGGGCAGCTGCCCGGGGCGGCCCGGCTGTATGCGGTGACCGTGGCGCTGCGGGCGGGGCGGGAGCTGAGCTCGGTGGTGCTGCCCGAGCCGGCCGCCGCGTCCGGCGCGCTGCATGTGTTCGCGGTGTCCGTACGGGACAGCGGGCGCGGCAGGACCGGGAGTTGGGCCGCGAGCACGGCCGGCTACCGGGCGGTCGGCCCCTGGACCGACCGTACGCTGCGACTGGTGGTGCACAGCGGCGCGGGCGGGCCGCGGGCGCGCATACGGATCGCCAACACCTTCGCCGCCGCGCCGGTGGACATCGGAGCGGCCAGCATCGCGGTGCGTGGCGCGGGGGCGGCGGCGGACCGCGCGCCGGTACCGCTGACCTTCGCGAAGGGGCACCGGGGCGTGCGCGTTCCGGCCGGGGCCGAGGCGTTCAGCGATCCCGTCGACTTCACCGTCCCGGCCGGCACCGACCTCGTGGTGAGCATCCATTTGCCGGGGACGGTGACGGCGGCGCCGGTGCACCAGGAGGCGGCCCAGCTGTCGTACCTGAGCGCCGCGGGCAGCGGGGACCGCACCGCGGACACCACGGGCGCGGCCTACCCGGAGACGATGACCTTCTGGCCGTTCCTGACGGGCGTCGATGTCGCGGGCGGCCCCGGCTCGATCGTGGCCCTGGGCGATTCGATCACCGACGGGGTGAAGTCGACGAGCGGCGCCAACCGGCGCTGGCCCGATGTGCTGGCCCGCCGCTTCCAGGCGCAGCACGCGCTGCCCCGCTACGGCGTGGTCAACCAGGGCATCTCGGCGAACCGCATCGTCACCGACCGCTATCCGGGCGACGGGGTCAGCACGGACACCGGAGGGGTGAGCGCCCAGCACCGGCTGGAGCGCGATGTGCTGGCGCAGCCCTCGGCGCGGACGGTGGTGGTGTTCGAGGGCATCAACGATGTGCGCTGGGGGACCTCGGCCGATGAGGTCATCGCCGGGCTGCGGGCCCTTGCGCGGCGTTCGCACGAGCGGGGGCTGCGGGTGGTGGTGGCGACCGTCGCGCCGTGCGAGGGCTACCCCGACTGCAGCCCGGCCGTGGAGGCCCGCCGCCAGGCCGTCAACGCGTTCGTACGCGACCAGGCCGGCACGGTCTTCGACGCCACGCTGGACTTCGACGCGGTGCTCCGCGATCCGCAGCGGCCCGCCCGGCTGCTGCCCGCCTACGACAGCGGTGACCACCTCCACCCCGGCGACACGGGCCTGGAGGCACTCGGCAACGCCGTGGACCTCCGGGCGCTGGTGCCGGAGCGGGACTGACGCCGTAGCGGGCCCGACGGCGCGGGCCCGTCGGCGGGCGGTGCGGGCAGGCCGCACCGGCTCCCGTCGGCGGCAGGTCGCCCCGGAGCGGGCCGCCCTAGACGTCGAGGTCCACCACGACCGGGGCGTGGTCCGAGGCGCCCTTGCCCTTGCGCTCCTCACGGTCCACATAGGCGTCCGAGACGGCCTTGGCGAACGGCTCGTTGCCGTAGACGAGGTCGATGCGCATCCCGCGGTTCTTGGGGAAGGCGAGCTGGCGGTAGTCCCAGTAGGTGTAGGGCCGGTCGTACTTGAGGGGGCGCGGCACGACGTCCGACAGACCCGCCTCGCGCAGGGCGGTCAGGGCGGCGCGCTCGGCGGGCGTGACATGGGTGGCGCCCTCGAAGACGGCCGGGTCCCAGACGTCCTCGTCGGTCGGTGCGACGTTGTAGTCGCCGAGGACAGCGAACGGGCGGGAGCCCGCCGCGTCCTCGGCGACCGCCGCCTTCAGCGCCTCGAACCAGCCGAGCTTGTAGGTGTAGTGCGCATGACCGACCTCGCGGCCGTTGGGGACGTACACCGACCACACCCGGGCCGGGCCGCAGGTCGCCGAGACGGCCCGCGGCTCCTGCACCCCGTCGTACTCCGGGCCGCCGGGCAGGCCCATGACGACGTCGTCGAGACCCACCTTGGACACCAGCGCCACGCCGTTCCACCTGCCGTCGGCGTTGACCGCGGCTTCGTAGCCGAGCTCGCGCAGCTGGTCGTACGGGAACTGCTCGGCGGTGCACTTGGTCTCCTGGATGCACAGCACGTCCGTGCCGGTGCTCTCCAGCCAGGCCAGCAGCCTCGGGAGGCGGGCGGTGATCGAATTGACGTTCCAGGTCGCGATGCGCATGCCTGCAAACCTACCGCGCGGCACTGACAGCCGGCCCTCAGCGCAAGCCGGTGCTGTGGCCCGGGGTGAGACGGCCGTGGTCGGTACCGCCCAGCTTGTCGATCATGGAGTCGTAGATCGGGCGGGCATGGTCCTGGAGCAGGCTGTCGTGGATGTCGATGGCCCGACGCGGCGCGACCTCGCGCACATAGTCGATGATCTCGGCGACCTTGTTCCAGGGGGCGTGGACGGGCAGCAGCAGGGTGTCGACCGTACGCCCCTCCGGGACGGTGAGGGCGTCGCCCGGGTGGAAGACCGCGCCGCCGTCGATGAAGTAACCGACGTTGGTGACACGCGGGATGTCGGGGTGGATGACGGCGTGCATCTGGCCGTGCACCTCCACCTCGAAGCCGGCGGCGGTGAAGGTGTCCCCTTCGCCGACCGTGTGCACCCGGCCGGGGAAGGCGCCGACGAGCTGGTCGGCGACGCTGGCCAGCGTCCAGATCTCGGCCGCCGGGTTGGCTTCCATGCCCGCCCGCAGCCGGTCCTCGTTGAAGTGGTCCACATGCTCATGGGTGACGAGGATCGCGTCCGCGCCGACGGCCGCGTCCTCCTCGCTGAACACACCCGGGTCGATGACGAGCGTCCGCCCGTCCTTCTCCAACCGGACACAGGCGTGGGTCTTCTTGGTGAGTTCCATGGGGCCATCTTGCCGTGGCGGGCCGCGGCGGGTGCGCTCCCGCCCCTCGCCGCGGCACATCCATTCCCGGCCTCGCCGCGGCACGTCCGCGCGCCGCCCCGTGGGAGCCCGTCAGCTCTCCGGCGTCGTCTCTTCCCGTATCACCCGCTGGGCGACCGCGAAGGCGGAGTTCGCCGCCGGGACACCGCAGTAGACGGCGGTGTGCAGCAGGACTTCCTTGATCTCCATGGGGGTGAGGCCGTTGCGCAGGGCCGCGCGGATGTGCAGCGCCAGCTCGTCGTGGTGGCCACGGGCGACCAGCGCGGTGAGCGTGATGACGCTGCGGGTACGGCGGTCCAGGCCCGGTCTGGTCCAGGTCTCGCCCCAGGCGTAGCGGGTGATGAAGTCGTGGAAGTCGCCGGTGAAGTCGTCGGCGGCGGCCTCGACCCGGTCGACATGGGCGTCACCGAGGACCTCACGACGGACCTTGATGCCCGCTTCGTACGTGGCGCCTCGGGCCTGTTCCGGCTGGGCGAAGCCGGACTCTATGGCGGCGGGCGGCGCCGCCGGGGGCGGCGGAGGCGCGATCTGCGGCTTGGGGGCGGCGGCGCCGATGGCGTTCTGGCCGCCGGGGCCGGGCTTGTCGTGCCAGGCCGTGGAGAAGTGCCGGATGAGGAGTTCGGTGACCGCCGCGGGCTGCTCGACCGGCGCGAGGTGAGAGGTGCCGGGCACCAGCGCCATGCTCGCGTCCGGGATTCCGGCGACGAGGGTGCGGGCGTCGGTGGTCGGCGTGACCTGGTCCTCTGAGCCGACGACGGCGAGCGTGGGAACGCCGATCCGGCCGAGGGAGGACCGTACGTCGAAGGACGCCAGCGCCTCGCAGGCGGCGATGTAGCAGCCGGGATCGGTGGTCCGCACCATCTGGACGGCCCATTCGACGATCGCGGGCTGGGCGCCGGCGAAGCCCTGGGTGAACCAGTGCTCGGGCGCCGTGCGGGCGATCGGGTCCAGCCCGTTCGTGCGGATGACCACCCCGCGCTGGCGCCAGGCGTCGGCGGTGCCGTAGCGCGGCGAGGTGGACACCAGGGCGAGCGAGGTGACCTGGTGCGGGCGGGTGAGCGCCAGCTGGATGCCGATGGCTCCGCCGATGTTGCAGCCGGCGTAGCCGAAGCGGTCCACGCCCAGGGCGTCGAGGGTGGCGATCAGCCGGTCGGCCAGTTCGGCGATGGAGGCCGCCGCGTGGGCGGGCGAGCCGCCGTGCCCGGGCAGGTCGAAACGGATGACGCGCCAGTGGCGGGTCAGCTCGGGGATCTGCCGGTCCCACATGTGCCATGTGGTCCCGAGCGCCGCGCCCAGTACGAGTACGGGGGCGTCGTCGGGGCCGTCGATCCGGTGCTGCAGGGTCTTCTCACTCACCCGGCCACGCTACCGACTCTCTGACAAGATCCTGACACCTGGGTCAGGAAGAGCTGCCGGATTGCGACCGCCGGGCGCGTCCGAGACGGGGTTTGCACAGGTCAGGGCCTCGCTGTGGAGATGGTGTGGACGACCGGGTAACCCGGCTCGTCGTAGCTCACCATGATCCGCCGGTACGGACGCGGGTGCCTTGCCCGTGACCAGGACCGGGGCGTCTACCGGCCCATCAAAGCGGCCTTGCAGGGTGTGTCGATATCTCACTCACCCCCTTCACGCTCTCAGATCTCACAACAGCCCCTATAAGGGGGGTCACGGCTGTATGGCTTTGACCAGGTGAAACACCTCGCGGGCGGCGTAGCGTTTGAGGCATCGGACGATTTCACGTCGGGTCTTGCCCTGTTTGATGCGGCGTTCGTAGTACTCCTGGGTGCGCGGGTCGCAGCGCAGGCGGGTCTGCACGATTCGGTGCAGGGCGGCGTTGGCCTGCCGGTCGCCGCCGCGGTTGAGGCGGCGGTACTGCCGCGCGCCCGAGGAGTGCTCGACCGGGCTGACCCCGCACAGCGCGGCAAACGATGCATCGCTGCCCAGACGCTCCGGGTTGTCCCCCATGGTGATCAGCGCAGTCACGGCCGTGTCCGGACCGATGCCCACCAACGCGAGCAGCTGCGGGGCGTGGCGTTCCGCGAGCCGGGTCAAGCGGTGTTCTGCGTCTTGGATCTGCTCGGTGAGCTGCTCGATCCGGTGGGCCAGCAGGCACAGCGTGGTGCGGGTGGCCTGCAGTACCGTCTCTTCGTCGCCTTCGTCGTCCTTGCTGCCGTCGGCGAACCGCGCGCAGGCACGGAAGAGTTCCACGTTGCCCAGCCCGGCCAGCTCTTCCCGCAGGGCGGGATCAGCGGTAACGAGAACGGCCTTGATCTGATTGATCGCTTGAGTGCGGGCCTTGACTGCCGACCCCTTGGTAAGTTTGTACATCCGGGCGATCTGTACGGGTCCATCGCCCGTTTTGGCGCGGGCGCGTGCCCGCCCGCTCAGCACCGCCCGGGCGGCGTTCTGGGCATCGAGAGGATCCGACTTGCCACAAAGACGACGGTCGGTCCGATCGGGCCGGTTCACCTCGAACACTTCAACGCCCTGGGACAGCAGGTAGCGGGACAGGGCGGCTCCGAAGGACCCGGTTCCTTCCACTCCGGCCTTCCGTACCGTGCCCAAGCCGCCGGCCCACTCGAGTAGCGCACGGTATCCGGCGGCGGTGGCCGGGAACCCTTCGGTGCCGAGCACTGCCCCGAGAGAGGAGAGGACGGCGGCCACATGAGTGTCCCGGTGCGTGTCCACCCCCAGAACCACCTCCGCCGTGGACTGGCGTCGGCGGGTACGCGGAGCAGGGGGCGTACTGGACGCGTTATGTCTGGGCATGCCCGTTCGCCTTCCGGTCCGATGGCTCATCGCGTTGCCGGCACCGGGCCGCGTCGGGCGGTCAGAATTGTGATGACGCCTGATTGATCGGCAAGCCCCTATCGAGACACACCCCGCCAGCCCGGTACCAACAACGCACCATCCCCGGCCAACGGTCGACGCTGTGCGAGAAAGACACGCCGGTCAAACGTCTCATGAGTCAGACCCCGGACCCGGGACAGCACCGACCAAGTCTCCCGCCCTACAGGACGCATGAATAGCTGTGGTGGAACCTGACCGCCGACGGCGACCATTCGCCAACTGGCGCCCGCTGGTGACAAAGAGCGCACGCATTGGGAAGAAATTGGCGGCCCTCCGAGTCCGGCTCAATGCCGGCACGCACGGCCCCATACTCGGGATCGTCGCATCTGCAACAAACCCTCTCAGCCTGCTCTCACGGCACCCCCTTGGCCGGTGAGCCGACCGCGACGCCCACGCTGCCCGATGAGGCGTGCGAAGGGCTGACCGTCGCGTTCAGGTTCGGCGGCGCAGACGCCGACCTCACCCTGTTCCTCACCGACGCGCAGAGCCAGGTCTCCCCAGACGAGGACTTCGTCTTCTACAACCAACCGTCCGCCGCCCACGGGGCAGCGCGCCTCCTGGGCAAGCAGACCAACGGCACGCACACCGTCGAGCGCGACGCCGTCCACCTCACAGCCCCCAGAGCACATCCAGCGCATAACGATCGCGATCAACATGGACGTCGACACCGGCCTGGCATGCGGCTACTCACCCACGCAGAACTGTCCGTGGCGTGTGCCACAGCCAGTTGGACGTTCCAGCCGCACGCCGACCCTGCCATCCGCGCGATGGTCGTCGCCGAGCTCTCCCGGCACCGGTCCCCCAACGGCCAGCCGGTGTGGAAACTCCGCGCGGTCGGACAGGACTGGGCCGACGGACTCGACGGCCCCCGGGGCGCGGCTGTGTCAGTTGGGCGGCCTCGTCGGCAGCCATGGTTCGTGCCATGGCGGATATCCGGCGACGAGCTTGCTCGTTCCCGCTGGTCCCCAGGTCCCCTGCCGGTAGCGCTCGGGGTCGCCGGGCGCCTCCAGCAGTGGCTGGACGATTCGCCACGTCTCCTCCACCGAGTCCTCCCGGGTGAACAGGCTCGCGTTGCCCTGCATTGCGTCACTGAGCAGGCGCTCGTACGGCTCGGGTGCCTCACCGAGTTCAGCCGCGAAGAGGAGGTCGAGGTCCACCGGCTGCGTGTCCTGCTTGCCCGGCTGCTTGGCCTGGATGCGGAAGTTCACGCCAGGGCTCGGATCGATCCGCAGGATCCACTGGTCGGGCTCGGGCGCGAACCGCTCCGCGAACGCAAGCCGCGGCGGGCGCTTGAACACGATGCGGATCTCGGTCACTCGCTCGGGGAGCGACTTGCCGGCGCGGATGAAGAACGGCACCCCGGACCAGCGCCAGTTCTCGACCTCCAGCCGCAATCCGACGAAGGTTTCGGTGCGTGAGCCCGGCCGCACGCCGGGGACCTGCAGGTACCCCTCATACTGCCCGCGGACGTAGTGGGCCGGGTCGGCGTCGGGGATCGTCCGGAACACGTCAACCCGGCGGTCCCTAAGTGCGTCCGCATCGGCGGCTGACGGCGGCTCGGACGCCACCAGGGCGAGCAGCTGCAGCAGGTGATTCTGCACGACGTCGCGGAGTGCGCCGACCGGGTCGTAGAAGTGGCCACGGTCCTCGACCCCGAAGTCCTCGGCCATGGTGATCTGCACGCAGGAGACGTGGTCGCGGTTCCATACCGGCTCGAACACGGAGTTGGCGAACCGCAGGAACTGGATGTCCATCGCCGGCTCTTTGCCGAGGAAGTGGTCGATCCTCAGCAGCTGATCCTCATCGAGGAGCTGACGCAGCTCGGCGTTGAGGGCGCGCGCCGACGCGAGGTCATGCCCGAAGGGTTTCTCCACGACGACCCGGGCGCCCTTGGTCAGCCCGGCGCCTGCCAGGCCCCCGACCACCTGGGCGAACAGCGACGGCGGGATCTCCAGGTAGAAGACCGGGCGCCGCTTGCCGTTGACCGCCCGGGCGAGGCGATGGAACGTCTCCGGGTCGGCGTAGTCGCCCTGCACATAGCTGAGTCGAGCGGCGAACCGGGCAAAGACGCTGTCGTCCAGCGGCTCGCCCGCTGCCTTGATCGCCGCGCGGGCATGGTCACGCAGCGCGTCGTCGGACCAGTTGTCGCGCGCCACTCCGACGATCGGGCAGGTCAGCAGCTTGCGCCGCTCGAGCCGATAGAGCGAGCGGAACGTCATCTTACGTGCGAGGTCGCCACTGATCCCGAAGATGACCAGCACGTCTGCGGAAACGTTCGACGTTTTCGAAGCCACCTCATCCTCCTTACGGAGCCGGCACGGCAATAGGGTCGGGCATCATGGTCCTGTCGGCGACTGGGCGCCTACGCGAGCAGGGCTCCGGCCGGCCGCCGCCGCGTCCGCGAGGACGAGCGACGCCGCCGCCTCGACCCGGCCGGCGGGAATCGACCGGTCTCCCGCAATGAGCTTCGAGAGCGGTTCATGCTTGTCCGCTCCGGTGATGAGCCAGAGCACCTGCTGGGCGCGAGCGAGCGCAGGATAGGTGAGTGTCATGCGCTGGTGGCCCATGTAGGGGGCCGTCAGGGCCACCGGCCGGTCCGAGACTTCGAGCACCGGGTCCTGTGGCACCAGCGAGGCGGTGTGCCCGTCCGGGCCGAGGCCCAGGTGAACGAGGTCGAAGCGCTCGGGCAGCGACCGCCCGTAGGCGGCGGCCGCCGCGTCAAGGTCGGCGTCGTTCACGGGCATCGCGATGACCTCGGCCGGAGCCGCATCGAGGCTCTCCCGCAGGTGGGTGAGGTTGCGGTCCGGGTCGCCGTCGGGCGCGACCCGCTCGTCGACCTGGAACACCGCCACGTGCTCCCAGGGGACGTCCTCATGTGCGAGCCGCGCGAACATCGCCCATGGCGTGTGCCCCCCGCTGACGGCGAACGTGAACCGGCCGTGGGCTTGCACGCAGGCCCGGGCCAGCCGCGCCACGAACGCCGCCGCGGTGCCGGCGACCGCATCGGGGTCGGCGACGACCTCAAGTTCGTGATGCACAGCCCTCAGCCCTTCTTTTCGGCGTGCCCACCGAACTCCGAGCGCATCGCCGAGAGGATCTTGTCGGTGAACTCCCCGGCCTGCCTGGACTCGAAGCGCTCGTAGAGCGAGGTGGTGATGACCGGTACCGGGACGCCTTCGTCCACCGCGGCGAGGACGGTCCAGCGGCCTTCCCCGGAGTCGGAGACCCGCCCGGCGAAGGCGTCGAGCGAGGGCGAGCCGGCGAAGGCATCGGCGGTCAGGTCGACCAGCCACGAGCCGACGACCGAGCCGCGCCGCCAGACCTCGGCCACCTCTCCGACGTCGATGTCGTACTGGTAGGCCCACGGATCGCGCAGCGGTGTCGTCTCCGCGTCGACCTCTTGCCGGCTTTTGCCGGCGTTCGCGCGCTCGATGATGCTGAGGCCCTCGGCGATCGCGGCCATCATCCCGTACTCGACCCCGTTGTGGACCATCTTCACGAAGTGCCCGGCCCCGTTCGGCCCGCAGTGCAGGTACCCGCGCGGGGCGGTGCCGTCGGTCCGGGTCCGGCTCGGCGTCGGCTCGGCGCTGCCCTCGCCGGGAGCGATCGTCTTGAAGATCGGGTCGAGATGGGCCACGACCTCGTCCTCGCCGCCGATCATCAGGCAGTAGCCGCGCTCCAGCCCCCAGACCCCACCGCTGGTCCCGCAGTCGACATAGTGCAGCGACTTGTCGGCAAGACGCTTGGCGCGCGTGATGTCGTCGCGGTAGTAGGAATTTCCGCCGTCGATCAGGATGTCGCCGGGCTCCAGCAACGGCTCGAGCTGGTCGAGGACGGAGTCGACGGTCGCAGCCGGAACCATGAGCCACAGGGCCCGTGGCTTGTCCAGTTTCGCAATGAAATCCCGGAGTGAGTCTGCGCCCGTCGCGCCCTCGCCGGCCAGTTCGGCGACGGCGGCCGCGTTGACGTCGGACACGACGCAATGGTGGCCGTCTCGCATCAGCCGACGCACCAGGTTCGCCCCCATCCGGCCGAGCCCGATCATCCCGAGCTGTATGGGCTTGTCTGTCGCCATGTGGTGCCTCCTAGTCCTTGAGCGTGCGGTAGTGCCGGATCAGCGCGTTCGCGGACGAGTCGTGGCCGAGCTCAGGCTCGGTCGCGCGGGCAGGAACAGGTCGGCGGCCCGCTGCAGGTCCTCGATGGCCAGCTCGAAGAACAGCTCCTCGCCCCTGCGCCCGCCCGCCACCTTCGCGCGGATCGCGTCGTCGTAGTCACCGGAGCCGATCGCCTTGTCGAAGATCGAGGGGTTGGAGGTGAGCCCTGTCACCGAGTACTGGTCGATGTAGTGCTGGATCTGCCCCGTATCGAGCATCGAACGGGTGATGTTGTCCAGCCAGATGCTCTGGCCCTGCTCGTGAAGCGCCTGGGTTACGTTCACCCCTGCTCCCTTCCGGCGTCCACGCACTCGCGGGCAACCTGGGTGACCTTCTCGGGGGTGAAGCCGAATTTGGTCAGAAGCTGCTTGAGCGGCGCCGATGCCCCGAACGTGTGCATGCCGACGACCGCGCCGCCGTCGCCGACGTAGCGGTCCCAGCCGAGGGTCGCCGCCTGCTCGATGGCGACCCGGGCCCTGACCCCGGGCGGGATGACCGAGTCGCGGTATTCCTTGGGCTGACGGTCGAACAATTCCCAGCAGGGCATGCTGACCACGCGAGCCGCGAGGCACTCGGCGGCGAGTTCGTCGCGGGCCGCGAGCGCGAGTTGCACCTCCGACCCGGTGGCGAGCAGGACGACGTCGGGCCTGCCGTCCGCCGCGTCGACCAGGACGTAGGCTCCCCTGGCCACCCCGGATGCGGCCCCCACCTCGGAGCGGTCCAGGGTCGGCAGCGCCTGACGGGAAAGGACCAGCACCGCCGGCTCGTGCCTGAGCGCGGCGACGACCCGCCAGGTCTCGACGACCTCGTTCGCGTCGGCCGGGCGGAACACCAGCAGACCCGGCATCGCGCGCAGCGACGCGAGCTGCTCGAGCGGCTGGTGGGTCGGACCGTCCTCGCCGACCCCGATCGAGTCGTGGGTTGAGCGGTCAGTGGCCTGGAAGTCGCCGGCGCCGGAGAACGTGAGGTGGATCTTGGTCGACGGCGAAAGGTCCGCCGACCCGCCGAACACCCACGGCACGACTTGGGCAAGCGCGTTGAGCACCTGGCCGCTGGAGTCACGGCCGGCGATGCCCTTGGGGTCGGCCGCGAAGGTCGGCAGCGCCGACTGCCAGTCCTCCGGGTGCCCGGGGCAGTGCGAGCCGAGCTGGCGGAACGTCCTGAGGTCGTCGAGGCTCACGGCGGGTCGGCCGAGGACCTGGTAGGCGGGGTCGACGGCCTGCACGCCGGTGAGGTGGAGCAGCGACCAGAGCAATGCGGAGGCGTGTCCTTCCGACAGCACGAAGCGGTCGCGGTTGGGCCAGATCGGGTCGGCCGGGTCGAAGCGCAAGAAGCGCTGCCAGAGCGTGTACGCGACCGGGGCGATTCCCATCGGCGTCCCAGGATGGCCGGAGTTGGCCGCCTGGATGGCGTCCATGCACAGAGTGCGGATCGTGTTGACGGAAAGTGTTTCCAGGTCGTTGTTGCTCAATGCGAGCCTCCCTGAAGGTACTTCCCCTGCCCGCATCTCGAGCGCGGCGGGCCGGGGTCAGCCTTCCCCGGCCGGGGCGAAGAGCGCCGCGCCGACAATGCCCGCATTGTTGAACAGCTGCGCCGGCACGATCTCGGTCCTGAGCTCGATGTACGGCAGGAACTTGTCGGCCTTCTTGCTGACACCGCCGCCGATGATGATCAGGTCGGGCCACAGCAGCCGCTGGACGAGTTCGAGATACTTCTCCACACGGTGCGCCCATTTCTTCCAGGACAGGTCGTCGTGCTCGCGCACCGACTCCGCGGCCCAGTCCTCGGCATCTTCGTGGTGCAGCGGCAGGTGCCCCAGCTCGCTGTTGGGCACCAGGAGCCCGTCGGAGAAGACGGCACTGCCGATACCGGTGCCGAGCGTCACCATCACGACGACGCCCTCGCGTCCCTTGCCGGCGCCGAAGCGCATCTCGGCGATCCCGGCCGCGTCGGCGTCGTTCACCACACTGACGTCGCGGCCGGTCGCTTCTGCGAAGAGCTGAGCCGCGTTCGTATCCATCCAGGCCGGGTCGATATTGGAGGCCGTCTGGACTTTGCCGCCCCGGATGACGGCCGGGAGCGTCAGCCCGACCGGTCCTGGGACGCCGATCTGGGAGAGCACCTGCACGACCACGTCCGCGACTGCCCCCGGGGTCGCTGGTTGCGGGGTCGGGATCCGGACCCGCTCACTGATGAGGCTGCCGCGTTCGAGGTCGACCGGCGCTCCCTTGATGCCGGTCCCGCCGATGTCGACCCCCAGCACGTGGGCCGTCTTGTCCGGAATTGCCTGCGCCACTGCCCGCTCCCCTCAGGGGCTGGCCCAAAATGCGTTGCGTGAATTTTGGACATCAAGCCCCGCAAGAGCTTCGCTTATGCCTCTTACATTCCCATACATCCCTTACATTCGCCACATCGCTCTTATGGGGTTATTTCGATACTTCAGGGGTATATCCAAGCATTGCGTGCCCGGAAAAGCATGAGAAATCAAGCCGACTGGGAATCGGTCCGACAATTCCCCCGCACCCATGAGCCGTTGCCTCTCCACCCGGGCCGACCGCGACCAGAGCTTACGGAGGTGTGATGCCAACCCGACCGATCCGCTTGCTTCTTGCCGACGTCGACGGCACTTTGGTCACGAGCGACAAGGTCCTCACCGACCGCGCCGTCCAGGCGGTCCACAAGCTCTACGACGCCGGCGTCCTCTTCGCGGTGACCAGCGGGAGACCACCCCGGGGCATGTCCATGATCATCGAGCCCCTGGCGCTGGCCACTGAACTCGCCGCCTTCAACGGTGGTCTCATCGTCGATCCGGATATGACTGTTGTCGAGCAGCAGGTCATTCCCGCGGAGGTGGTGGCCCCGGTCGTCGCGCTGATGGAGTCGTTCGGCCTCAGCGTCTGGATCTACCGGGGCGCCGACTGGTACGTCCGCGACGTGAAGGGGCCGCACGTGGATCGCGAGAGCTGGACGGTGCAGTTCGCGCCCACACTCGTTCCCGGCTTCGACGGGCTCGAGCAGGGCATCGCCAAGGTCGTCGGGGTCTGCGATGACCACGAGGTCGTAGAGGCGGCCGCGGTCGCCGCTCGCGCGCAGTTCGGCGAGCATGTCTCGGCCGCCCGCTCGCAGCCCTACTACCTCGATGTGACCCATCCTCAGGCCAACAAGGGCGGTGTCGTCAAATACTGGTCCGCCAAGCTCCAGATCTCCCCCGAACAGATCGCCACGATCGGCGACATGCCCAACGACGTGCTCATGTTCGCCCACTCGGGACTGTCCATCGCGATGGGCAACGCCAGCCACGAGGTCCAGCGCGCGGCGAGGCGGGTGACGACGAGCAACGAGGAAGAGGGTTTCGCGAACGCGGTCGAGCAGTTCATCCTGTGACCCGCGTCGCCGCATTCCCGGGCCTGGCTGCCCTGAGCCTGGCACTCGGCCTGGCCAAGGAGGAGGACATCCATGAGCGTCGAGCATGACAAGCAACTTGCCGCCGAGGCTGCGGCCGAGCTCATGGAGGACGGCATGACCGTCGGCCTCGGCACTGGCTCGACCGTCGCCTGTCCGGCCACGGAAGGCCGGACAGCAGCGCCGGGTTGACCACCGCGAGGAACGTGGCGACGTCCTCACGGGGCACGGCTGGCCACGGCATCATGCGGGCGCCGCGGTACTCGGCGGGCAGCCGTAGCTGCTGCTCCCCGGCGAGCCGGGTGGCTCGGTCCGGGTGGCTGTGGTGTCGGATATGCCAGAGACTGCGGGTGTGCTTGCTGAACCGCGGTGGACAGTCCCTTCAACAAGCGCCATCCGCCCAGCCCAGAGGCGCGCTCCTCCTCTTCGGTCAACCCGCGGACGCTGGGTGACCGACGCCCGCACGTCCCTTTCCCCAAGGTGCGGACGACGTGGGCGCGGGATAGGCTTTGATGACAAGGTCAGGTTCTCCAGGCGGTTTTACCGACGCCGGGACCCTCAGCGCGATAATCAACTCTTTCTGCGGAGACCTTTGACGAGCGTGGTGCACCCCTTCGCATTCGCAGGGGTGAGCAACTGCCGAATCCCTTCCTCGAAGGCGTGCCTCGCGCTTTGGGCGTCGTAATAGTGCCGCCTCAGGGCTCGCAGATTCGCAGTCCCTGAAAGGGAGTTCGGGATGAAAGTTGTCGTTGATCTTTCCCGGTGTCAGGGGTATGCGCAGTGCGCGTTCCTGGCTCCCGACGCTTTCCGGATGCACGGCGAGGAAGCGTTGATGTACAACCCGACGCCCGACGACGCCCAGCGCGAACAGGTGCTGCGGGCCGCGGCGGCCTGCCCGCTCCAGGCCATTCTGGTCGACCAGTTGGAGGAGCGGGACGCACCGGTTCAGGCGCCGCCGTCATGAGCAGCGCTGACACCCTGCAAGCGTTCAAGCGCGACGGCCGCATCGCGATCGTCGGGGCGTCACTGGCGGGACTGCGGGCCGCGGAGGCTCTGCGCGCCGAGGGTTTCACCGGGTCGTTGACCATGATCGGTGACGAGGTGGGCGAGCCTTATGACCGGCCTCCGCTGTCCAAGCAGGTGCTGACCGGGTGGGTGCCGGCCGGGGGCACCACGCTGCCGCGACGTCGTGACATCGATGCGGAGTGGCTGCTGGGCGTGCCCGCCGACGGGCTGGACCTGGCGACCAACCACGTGCATCTCGCCGACGGCCGCGAGGTTCCCTTCGACCGAGTGCTGATCTCCACCGGGGTACGGGCCCGGCCCTGGTTCGTCGAGTCCGAGGCGGACCTGGACGGGGTGTTCGTCGTGCGCACGCGCGAGCACGCGGACGGCCTGCAGCGAGCCCTCGCTGCCGGGCCCTCCCGCGTCCTGGTCATCGGCGCGGGCTTCACCGGCTCCGAGATCGCCTCCATCTGCCGCGAGCGCGACATCCCGGTGACCGTCGCCGAGCTCGCGCCGGCCCCGCTGGTCGGGGCGCTCGGCGCCATGATCGGTGAGGTCGCGTCGGACATGCAGCGCGCCCACGGCGTCGACCTGCGTTGCGGTGTCAAGGTCACCCACCTGGAGGGCGACGCACAGGGGCACTTCCGCCGCGCTCACTTCTCCGACGGCAGCACCATCGACGCCGACGTGGCGGTGGTGGCGCTCGGCGGCATCCGCAACACCGACTGGCTGCGGGACTCGGGACTGGCGGCGGGCGTATGGGGAATCGCCTGCGACACGGGTTGTCGCGCCCTCACCCTCGACGGCCTGATCACCGACGACATCTTCGTCGCCGGAGACGTGGCACGCTGCCCGAACCCGATCTACGAGTACCGGCTCATCTCGCTGGAACACTGGGCCAACGCCGTGGAGCAGGCCGAGGTCGCGGCGCACAACATGGTCAGCGCCCAGGCGGACCGCTGGCCACACCTGACCATCCCGACGTTCTGGTCGATCCAGTTCGGCGTCAACATCAAGTCCGTCGGTGTGCCGACCTTCGCCGACGAGGTCGTCGTCACCCAGGGATCGGTGCCCGACCACCGCTTCGTCGCCGCATACGGCTACCAAGGCCGCGTCACCGCGGCGGTGAGTTTCAACAACGCGAAGTGGCTGGACCACTACCGGCAGTTGATCGAGACGGCCGCGCCCTTCCCGCCGCCCTGCCCCACGCCCGACGGGCCCGCCGACGCGAAGCCGGTGCCCGTCGACTTCCCCAGCCCCCAACTGCTCGCCCAGGGCGCCACGGTGGTCGTCACCGGCCACGACCCGAGCGAGCGGCGCGTCACCGCCGCGTGGCAGCACCGGTAGGAGGAAGCCCCATGACCACGACCGAGACGCCCGACATCCTGCACCAGATCCTCGACTACTCCGCCCGGGCCGACCCGTACCCGCTCTACGCCGAGCTGCGCAAAACCCCGGTGGCCCGGCAGGAGGACGGCAGCTACGTCATCAGCACCTACCGCGAGCTCACCGGCCTCCTGCACAACCCGCATCTGAGCTCCGACGTCCGCAACCTGTCGCGGCCGATGCCCGCGACCGAGGCAGATACCACGCCGTCGTTCATCAACCTCGACCCGCCCGACCACGACCGTCTGCGGCGCCTGGCGATGCGCCACTTCGGCCCCCCGCACACCCCGGGGCTGGTGGACGGCATGCGACCCGACCTGACCGCCATCGTCAACGGCCTGATCGACGACTTCGCGGGCAAAGAGCGGATCGACATCGTCGACGACTTCGCCTACCCCTTCCCCGTCACCGTGATCTGCCACCTGCTCGGCGTGCCACGCGAGGACGAACCACGGTTCCACGTGTGGGTGAATGCCATCGTCGACTCGCTCGACTACGACCCCAAGAAGGACCCGAAGGAGAAACTGGACAACGGTGTGCAGGCCAAGGAAGACCTGCGCCAGTATCTCGGCGGGCTGCTGGAACAGCGCCACGGCCGGCCCGGCGACGACCTGTTGACCCGGATGGCCAACGATGACGGGCCCGAAGGGCGGATGACCGACGACGAAATCGTCAGTACCGCCAACCTGCTGCTCATCGCCGGCCATGAGACCACCGTGAACCTCATCACCAATGGCATGCTGACCTTGCTGCGCCACCCGCAGGTGCTGCAGCGGCTGTGCGACGAACCGGACCTGATCGTGCGACTGGTCGAGGAACTGCTGCGCTACGAGCCCCCCGTGCACATCATTCCGTGGCGGGCGGCATACAGCGACATCACCGTCGCCGACACCACCATCCCCAAGGGCTCGCAGATCATGCTCATGCTCGCCTCGGGCAGCCGAGATCCGGACCGCTTCGACGATCCCGACCGCTTCGACCCCGACCGGCAGGACAACCAGCACCTGGGGTTCGGCAGCGGCATCCACCTGTGCTTCGGCGGACCGATGGCCCGGCTGGAGACCCAGATCGCGCTGAACGCGCTGGTGCGTCGCCTGGACCGCCCCAGGCTGGTCGCCGACCCGCCGCCGTACCGGCCCAGCCCCGTCCTGCGAGGTCCCATCCATCTGCACATCGAGCAGAGCTGACCTTCCGAGACTTCGGAGCTGCAATGGACCGCTACCCTCCCATCGCCGATCACGGCCTGGTGGGCGACCTGCAGACCGCCGCGCTCGTCTCGTCGCAGGGCGTCGTCGACTGGTTCGCCGCCCCCAGGTTCGATTCGCCCAGCATCTTCGCCGCCCTGCTCGACCACGACCGCGGCGGGTACCTGCGGCTGGCCCCGGAGCGTCCCGACGCGACCTGCAAGCAGCTCTACTACCCCGACACGGCCATCCTCGTCACCCGGTTCCTGTCGCCGGACGGAGTGGGCGAGGTGCTCGACTTCATGCCCCCGGACCGGACCCGCACCGCCACCGACCGGCACACCCTGGTCCGCGGCATCCGTGCCGTGCGGGGGACCGTCGACTTCACCCTTGAGTGCCGGCCACGCTTCGACTACGGCCGAGCCGAGCACGAACTCGAACTCGGCGAGAATGGCGCTCTGTTCCGGGCCCCCGGACTCGACGGGCACCTGCAGTCCACCTTCCCGCTGGAGCGGGACGGCCAGGATGTCCGCGCAAAGGTGACGCTGCGCGCCGGCGAGATCGGCGGTGCCGTGTTCACCGTCTGCGCGTCCGGCGGCGAGGCGCCCGCACCCCCCACGGTCGACGGGCTCAACGGGCAGTTCGAGGACGTCGCCCTGTTCTGGCGGCACTGGCTGCGCCAGTCCCACTACCGGGGACGGTGGCCCGAGCGGGTACACCGCTCAGCCATCACCCTCAAACTCCTCACCTACGCCCCCACCGGCGCCCTGATCGCAGCGGCCACCACGGGCCTGCCAGAACAGGTCGGCGGAGAACGCAACTGGGACTACCGGTTCACCTGGATACGCGACGGCTCGCTGTCCGTGCGGGCCATGCTGGACCTCGGCTTCGTCGAGGAGGCCACCGCCTTCGTCCACTGGCTGACGGACAGACTGCGCGAGCGCGAGGGCAAGGAGGAGGAGCCGCTCCAGACCATGTACCGGATCGACGGCAACCCCGACCTGCCGGAGGAGACACTCGATCACTTCGAGGGCTACCGCGGCTCCTACCCCGTCCGTATCGGCAACGGCGCCGCCGACCAGCTCCAGTTGGACATCTACGGCGAGGCCCTGTACGCGGTGTCCCAGGGGGCCGAGATCGCGCAGCAGGCCAGTTTCGAGGGGTGGCAGGCGATGGCCAGGACGCTGGACTGGTTCGCCGACGCCTGGGACCGGCCGGACGAGGGCATCTGGGAGACCCGCGGCGGCCGCCAGGACTTCACCTACAGCCGGGTGATGTCGTGGGTCGCCCTCGACCACGGGCTCCGTCTGGCCGAGTCCTTCCGCAGGCCCGCCGACCTGGAACGGTGGCGCAAGGCGCGGGACGCCGTCTTCGAGCAGATCATGGAACGCGGCTGGAGCGAGCAGGAGCGTGCCTTCGTCCAGCACTACGACGGCGAGGTCCTGGACGCCTCGCTGCTGCTCATGCCCAGGGTCGGGTTCATCGCTCCCCGGGACAGGGCCTGGCTCTCCACGCTCGACGCGATGGACCGCAAGCTCGTCTCCGACAGCCTTGTCTACCGCTACGACCCGGCGGCATCGCCGGACGGCCTGCGCGGCTCGGAGGGCACCTTCAGTATGTGCACCTTCCTCTACGTCGACGCCCTGGCCCGGGCGGGGCGGCTGTCCCAGGCCCGGTACACCTTCGAGAAGATGCAGACCTACGCCAACCACGTCGGGCTGTTCGCCGAGGAGATCGGTCCGAGCGGGGAGCAACTGGGCAACTTTCCCCAGGCGTTCACCCACCTGTCCCTGATCATGGCCGCCATCACCCTCGACGAGGCGCTCGACGCGGAGGAAAGGCGCTGACCCATGGGCGCACCTGCACCACCGGCAGGATGGTCAAGGCTGTCCGCGACAGAGATCGACGTGCGGGTAGATGGCGATTGCCGCTCGGGAGGACAGGTCGGACGAAGAGTCAGCCGCCGGTGGCGAAGCCGGGGTAGAGGGTCATCCCGCCGTCCACGTAGAGCGTGGTGCCCACGACGTAATCCATGAGGTCGGAGGCGAGGGCGACGGCCGCGTGGGCGATGTCCTCGGGCTCGCCGACGCGCTTGTACGGGATCAGCCGCAGCAGGTCCGCCTGAGCCTCGGTGGTCTCCCACGCGCTGCGGTTGATGGGCGTCTTGATGGCTCCCGGAGCGATCGCGTTCACGCGGATCTTCTGGGGCGCAAGTTCCTGGGCCAGAGTGGCCATCAGCATCTGGATGCCGCCCTTGGAGGAGGCGTAGTTCGCATGCCCGGCCCAGGGGATGATCTGGTGGACGGAGCTCATGCAGATGATCTTTCCGGCCGAGCGGGACACCTCCGGGACAACCCCGCGCCGCAGAAACTCCTTCGTCGCCTCCCGGACGCAGAGGAACTGACCCGTGAGGTTGACGTCCAGCACCTTCTGCCACTGGGCGAGCGTCATCTCGGTGAACGGAGCGTCGCGCTGCAGTCCGGCGTTGGCGACCATGATGTCGATCGTCCCGAATTCCTGGACCATCCGGTCCACCATGGCCACGACCTGGTCTTCCTGCGACACGTCCGCTTCGTACGCGGCGGCGCGCACGCCGAACGCCGTGATCTCCTCGACCACTTTCTCGGCCTCTTCACGGCCGGCCACGTAGTTCACCACCACGTCGGCGCCAGCCCGCCCCAGACCGATGGCCGTGGCCCTGCCGATTCCGGAGTTGGCGCCGGTGACCATCGCCTTCTGGCCCTTGAGCAGCTGAGCGGGGACCACGCCCTGCGGTGCACCCTCGGTGGAACTCACGATCGACTGCCTCCTCGACGGTCTGAACCGGTCCGCCGGGCTGCGGCCCGACAGGGTCCGAAGATCACGGAAGCACCGACGACGGGGAGCGTCAGCCCGCGCGAGCTGCCATTGGTCCGCACGGCCGAGCATCACCGCCCGGTCGGACCAACAGCCCCCGCGGTCAGCTCAGCCGGTCCACGAGGTGGCGCCCACCCGCAGGGCGTTCGCCATGGCCGTGAGGGACGGATTGACCGCGCCGATGGTCGGGGGCGCGCGGGGTCCGGCCTCGTAACTCCTCGTACAGCGCACGGAAGACTTCAGCGGTCATGCGCTGCGGCATCGGCGGCGGGGAGGTTCGCGGTCACGGGGATCCCCACGGTACGAGACCCCACCGGAACACATTGCTACCGCCGGGCTCCAGCACGGTGAGTGCCGTACCGCTGCGGAAGGCGTCTGCCGGGCAGGACATGGGCTCGATGGCGACACCGCGCCGGCGCCGTCCGGCCTCGGACAGCGTGTCTCCGGTGTACACCTGCACATATCGGATGCCCTCGATGAGTCGTACGTCGATGCCATGCCGGCCTGAAGGGTGCGCCAGCCGCACCACGGACCGGCCTGTGGGGTCCCGGTCGAGCCCGGTGAACGCGGTGTCCAGCAGCTGCTCGCCGATGGGGCGGGCGGTGCGGAAGTCGTACGCCGTGCCTTCGACCGGCTCCTCCCCTGTCGGCAGGCCATGCTCGTCCGTACACAGCCGGTAGCGGGCCGGAACGGTCAGCAGCGCCGCGTCCACCAGGTCGGTGCCCGCGGTCAAGTAGGGGTGCTGGCCCACGCCGTACGGCGCAGCGGTCTCCCCCACATTGGTCGTGGTGACGGCGACTTGGAGCCCCTCCTGCCCGAGCCGGTACTCGGCAACGACCTCCAGGTGGAAGGGGTAGCCAGGCTGGGGAAAAAGGGTGGTGCCCACCCGGACCGCATCGTCACCGTGGGCGAGCAGCCGCCACGGTGTCCATCGGAGGAGTCCGTGGATCGCGTTGCGCGTCTCGGGTTCGGTCAGCGGAAGTTGCAGGTCTTGACCGTGGAACCGATAGCGCCCGCCACCCACGCGGTTGGGCCAGGGGACGAGAAGCTGCCCGCGGCCGCCGGTGATCGGTTCGTCGGCGGCGAACCCGTCCAGCAGCGGCCGGCCGTCCACTTCGTAATGGCGAAGGGCGCCGCCCAGCTGGACCACCACTGCCGTCTGCACGCCATGATGCAGTCGCCATTGTTCTCCTGATGCGTTGGGGGACATGCGTGGCTCCTCGGTCCATGCGGCGGCGGAATCCGCCGCACCGGTGGGTGAAGGGTCCGGTGAGGTGCACCCGCCGAGCAGGGAGACGATGGCTGCGACGACCGCTTCCGGCAGCTGGTCGACCTCCACCACGCAGGGGTGTTCGTCGGGTTCCGGCTCCTGGAAATCCGCGAACTGGCTGTCCAGCAACCGGGCTGGGAAGAAGTGGCCGTGGCGGGCAATCAGTCGGGACCGGATGAGCTGCCGGGCACCGTGCAGGTACACCAGACGCACGTCGGGCCGTCCCCCGAGCAGTCGGTCCCGGTGGGCGCGCTTGAGCGCGGAGCAGGAGACGACGGCGGGTTGCCGTGCTGCGATCTGCCGGTCGATCCACGTGGCGACGGCGGTCAGCCAAGGGTGTCTGTCCTCGTCGCTCAGCGCTTCGCCGGCCGCCATCCTGGCCCGGTTCGCCGGGGTGTGGAAGTCGTCGGCGTCCTTGTACGCCCAGCCGAGCCGGTCGGCGAGCAGCCGCGCCACCGTGGACTTACCCGATCCCGACACGCCTGTCACGAGCACTACGGCCGGGGGCACACCGGCGGCCACGATGCACGCCGGATCCGGCGGCAACCCGAGCGTCGGCCTTCCCAGGGACGGGGAGCCGCGCACCGTGCTCGGTTGATGAGGCCATCGGCCATCAGCACCGTTGCCCACGCCAACCGCGCCTACGCTTCCCCGTTCGGCCTCATCGGACGAGGCTGGATCCATCTGCCTCCGCCCCGGACTCCGTACAGCGGCCCCGCGCGGATTCCGACAACGTGCCCTGTCATGGCGCCCCCTTCGTGCGGTACGACCGGGCTGTCCGGTCTCGGCTGATCGGCTACTTCCAATCTCGGGGCGCGAGGTCTGCTACGCACCTCGACGACCGTACGACCGAGACACAGCGACGCTCTCAAACCGCTGGTGGAAGGGAGCCGGGCGAGCCGCCTGTCGAACGGCCGACCGACTGCTGATCACCGTCGATGCGGGCGACTCCAACGGCTATCGCACCCACACCTGGAAGATCGAACTCGCCCAGTTCGCAGCCGGTTCCGGCCTGACGATCACTGTCTGCCACCTGCCTCCCGGAACATGCTCAGGCGGGGCACCCAGCAGAACGGATTCCGTACACATGAGGGTGGGAAGCGCCGCGTCTCACCGGGCCCGTCCCCGAACGCAGGACCCCCGTCGGCAAGCCGACGAGGGTTCCTCACCTCTCACGCGGTATCACACGCCCCTATGACGGGAGGCCGGTGGATGCCGGTCTGACCAGGTTGAAGACCTCGCGGGCGGCATATCACTTATGCCCCACCGTCGATCTCGCGCCAAGACTCCGCTGGCAAGGCGGCACTTCCCCGCGCCAACCGCCCTCGCCCTCAGCCCGACTGTGGTTCGGCCGGACAGGGAGAGGACGCTTCAAGAATCCCCAGATTGCGTCACCTGACGACAAGACGCCCGAAGAGGAAGACCCCCTGGCCACTGAGCCAGCGCCCCGGCGAGGCTGAGGAGAACTCGCGGAATGCCGCACACACCGAAGCTGCACGCCGTCGCAGCCCGGCACACATCGAGGCCCCGCCGGCGCACCCGGCTACAACGAAGCAACTGCGGGTTGGACCGGTCGGGCGTCAGGGAGATTTGCCGGTGGGACCTTTCATTACCAGATCCGGCGCCCGCCACCACGGGCCGGCCTGCTGATGTCTCTACTGATGCCACGCCACTTTTGTCGCCTGCGCGGTGGGTCACGTTACGTCGCGGTGACCGATGCCCTCCTGAAACAGGGTGCCTAGTGTCATCTCGTCCCTGGTAGCAACGGATCGGAATCGGACCCGCATGCGTCTGCTCACGTACTTCATCGGCTGCAGTGTTGACGGCTTCATCGCCGGTCCGGACGGACAGTGTGACTCTTCCGGCTTCGACGGCGACCTCAAGGCCGCGATCCTCGCCGAGTACCCCGAGACCATCCCGGACCACGTCCGCAGGTCGCTGGGTGTCGTCAGCACAGCGAACAGGAGGTTCGACACGGTCGTCATGGGGCGCGGCGCCTACGAATCCTCTCTGGCGACCAATGTCACCAGCCCGTATCCCTACCTGCGGCAGTACGTGTTCTCCTCATCCCTCGAACAGCCCGCTCCCGACGTCGACGTTGTTGCCGGCGACCCGGTGGAGTTCATCCGCGGGCTGAAGCAGCAACCGGGCAGGGGCATCTGGCTGGGCGGCGGCGCGGTGCTGGCCGGACAGCTGCTGGGTGAGATCGACGAGCTGATCGTCCACCGCTACCCAGTGGTCTTCGGTGAAGGCATCCCCCTGTTCCACACCTCATCCGGCCCTGCCGTCTTCACGCTGACCGGCTCCCGGAGCTTCACCACCGGCGCGACCGTCACCACATACACCAAGCAGTAGGAGCACCCGTGCTGTTTCGCCCCACGACTGAGACCGATCAAGAGCGCATCGTAGAAGTGATCGTGGATGAGCCGGTGGGCTGGATCGGCGCCGACCGCTACCTGGGCGAGATGCGGCAGGGAATGTACCGGCCGGAGTGGACCTGGATCGCCGAGGAGGACGGGCAGGTATGGGCAAGAGCCCTGTGGTGGGGGCAGGCGGACAGCGCTCACCCCATCGCACTGGACTGCCTGCACGTGGACCCCGCACTCCCCGACCGGGCGCGAGTGGGGGCCGAACTACTGAGCGCCGGGCTAAGGGCGTTCGCCGACCACGGAGCGCCCAGACTGCCGCTGTACAACCTGACGCTGCCCGTCGGCTGGCGTGACAATCCAACCGCAGCGGCTGCCGTGGGCTGGCGGCGCCAGGCCGCCGTAGCGGCCGGGCTCACCCACGAAGTGGAACGGCTGCGCCTGGAGTGGACACCCGACGCCGGCCTTCCCGGGACCGAGGGCCGGCTCGCCTTCGCGCCGGCGTCGGACGAGGAGTTCCTCCAGCTGTTCCGGAGGATAGCTGTCGGTAGCCTGGACGACGAGACCAGCAGGAACATCGCGGTCAAGGGTGCCGAAGCCACCGCCCGCGACGAGATGGACTTCTACCTCGGCTGCCCCGGCCGGCGCGAGTGGTGGCGGCTGGCGCACACCCCCGACGGGCAAGTCGTGGGACTCGCTCTCCCGTCCGCGACGCCGTACGCCCGCAACGTCGGCTACCTGGGCGTCGTACCCGAGTTCCGCGGTCGCGGGTATGTGGACGACCTCCTCGCCGAGATCACCCGCATCCACGCGGACACCGGTGCCGAGCTCATCACCGCCACCACTGACCGCGGCAATGCGCCGATGGCCGCGGCCCTCGCCCGTGCCGGCTACCGGACTTCAGAGATCCGCATGATCTGTTCGGCCCCGGTGGCATGAAGACCGAGGCAACACACCCGGCGCCCCGGACGATCAGCACGCCGCAGAACACGCGCCGCCTCCCGCGGCGAAGCAGTTGCCGTCCCATACCGACCACCGGCCCCACCGATAAAGGATGTTGCGTTGTCTCCCGATCCAACCACCGTGCACCCACTGCCGGCGCATGACCGCGTCGTGTTCCTTCGACCGTTGATCACCTCACCGAAGATCTCCATAGGCGAGTACACCTATTACGACGACCCCGAGGGCGCGGCGGACTTCGAGCATCGCAACGTGCTCTACGCCTACGGGCCGGAGCGTCTGATCATCGGCAAGTACTGCGCCATCGCCACGGGCACCAGGTTTCTGATGGCCGGCGCCGAGCATCCGACGATGGGGGTGTCCACGTTCCCCTTCACCATGTTCGGCGGCCGGTGGGCCGAACAGACCCTGGACATCGTCACCGCCATGCCCAGCCGCGGCGACACCGTGGTCGGCAACGATGTGTGGTTCGGGCACCAGGTGACGGTGATGCCCGGCGTGCGGATCGGAGATGGCGCCATCATCGCGGCCGGCGCGGTGGTGACCGCCGACGTCGCCCCTTACACCATCGTGGGCGGCAACCCGGCCCGGCCGATCCGCCAACGCTTCGCCGATGCCGACATCGAGCGCCTCCTGCACGCCGCATGGTGGGACTGGCCCACCGACCTGGTCACCGAACACACCCGCACCATCATGGCGGGGGCCCCGGCCGAGATCGAAAGTATCGGCAAACGGCATGACCGGAACGGCAGTTGAGGGCGGACCCGCCGGACCCCAGGTCTCAGGGGCGGGAGGGCGCACATCGTATGGAGGGAAGTGAAAAGTTGATGCCGGTGTTCATCGAGGAGTTCGCCGTAACCGATCGCGACAGCGGCCCCTACGCGCTCACCACGGGCCCGGACGGGGCGCTGTGGTTCACCCTGGTCCACAGCGGAGGGATCGGGCGGCTTGTGCCCGGAGAGGAGCCAACGAGCCATCCACTCGATCCGGAGTGCGGGCCAACGATCATCGCTGCCGGGCCGGACGGCGCGTTGTGGTTCACCGAGCACCGGGCCCACCGCATCGCTCGGATCACGCTTGACGGCAAGGTGACGGAGTTCGCGCTGCCCACCGCTGAATGCGGGCCGTTCGGGATCGCCGCCGGCCCGGATGGGGCGCTGTGGTTCACCGAGACCAGTGCCGACCGGATCGGCCGGATCACCACCGACGGCCAGGTGACCGAGTTCCCGCTGCCGATATCCGGGGCCTTCCCCTCTGCGATCACCGCCGGCTCCGACGACGGGATGTGGTTCACCCTGAACCAAGCCGACGCGATCGGGCGGATCGGCATGGACGGAGCCATCACCCTCCACGGTCTGCCGACGAAGTCCGCCGCCCCGGTGGGCATCGCAGCCGGGCACGACGGGGCACTCTGGTTCGTCGAGATCGGCGCCGGGCAGATCGGGCGGATCGCCGCCGATGGCGTGATCACCGAGTTCCCGCTGCCCGACCGCACCTCCCGGCCGCATGCCCTCACCCCCGGCAGCGGGGGCACGTTGTGGTTCACCGAGTGGGCCGGCAACCGCGTCGGCTCCATCACCCCCGACGGCATCATCACCGTGCACGACCTGCCAACCGACGGCTCGGAGCCGCACGGCATCACCCTGGGCCCGGACGGGGCCCTGTGGACAGCACTGGAGACCGGCGCACTCGCCCGCATCACCGCGACCCGGGCTCCGGCGGCCCAACTGGGCCTCTTGGCACCTTCCGCGTAACAGCAAGTCCAGACAACGCAGCACACACATAGGGAGACACCCATGAAGTACGCGCTCGTGATATTCGAGACCCACGAGTCACGCAGCGGGATCAAGTCTGATCCGGCCGCCCACCGAAAGGCATACGAAACCTGGATCGGTCAGATCGCGGCGGCAGGCAAACTGATCAGCGGCGATGCCCTCGCAACCGATCCCCCCACCGCGGTAACCGTGCGCAAGGCGACCGACAGTGCCTCCACCGTGGCCGAGGGGCCCGCGCACGCCGGTGAGGAGACCCTTGGCGGCTGGTTCGTCATCGACGTGGCCGACCGTGCGGAAGCCGTGGAACTCGCCAAGGCACTCGCCACCCCCGAGACGGTCGAGATCTGGCCGCTCCTCGAAACCGCCTGAGCCGCACCGCCGACACACGAGAACAGGGAGGCACCCTCGAGGGCGCACACAAGGAGGCCGATCCCTGCGTTCGCGTCCGAGGGCCGGCGGCCTCTGCCGGGTTGTCCCTCGCGGACATCACCAGAGTCCTTGCATGCGTTGCCGCGATCACCATCGCCGGGGACATCTCCCCGGACATACAGTGGTGATCATGTGCTCGGTCGCGGCCGGGACGCGGACCGGGGGGAGTGTGCGGTGCAGGGACGTGAACAAGAGCGGCGACATATCGAGCGGATGCTCGCCGACGCCCACCGCGGGAAGAGCAGCGCCCAACTCCTGCACGGTGAGGCCGGCATCGGCAAGACCACCCTCCTCGAGCACGCGGTCGCCCGTGCGGAAGGCATGGGCGTACTGCGGGTCGAGGGCATCGAGTCGGAGATGGAGCTCGCCTTCGGCGGGCTCCATCAGCTCTTCCTGCCGCTGCTGGACCTCATCGACCGGCTTCCCGCACCGCAGGCCGGGGCCCTACGAGCCGTCTTCGGCTTGAGCGACGAGGTCGTGCGTGATCGTCTCACCATCGGGCTCGCCACGCTCTCACTGCTCTCCGAGGCCGCCGCGGAAAGTCCGCTGCTGTGCCTTGTCGATGACCTGCAATGGATCGACCAACCCTCCGCGGACGCACTGACCTTCACCGCCCGGCGGCTACGGGCAGAAGGCATCGCCATGCTCTTCACCACCCGCGACATCTCCCCGGAGAGCGGATCAAGGGCACTGCCCCGAGTACACGTCACCGGCATCGACCGGCAGTCGGCCGTGACACTGCTGCCCGGCCTCGCGCCCCCGGTCGCCGAGCGGATCATCGACCAGGCACAAGGCAACCCACTGGCGCTGCAAGAACTGGCCGCCGCCCTGACCCCGGCACAGCGGGCCGGACAACTGGGACCACTGGCGCTGCCAGAGACGCAGCTGACGCCGCCGAGCCAGCTGCAGGACGCGTTCACACAGCAGCTCCGCCGCCTCCCCGAGGCCACCCAGCGCATACTCGCGGTAGCCGCCGCCGACGACACGGGGAACCTCCCCACGGTGCTCGCGGCCGCGGGCCGCCTCGGCGGAGAGATCAGGGATCTGGAGCCCGCCGAACGGGCCGGACTGATCTTCGTCTCCGCACAGAGGCTGCGATTTCGTCACCCCCTCATCCGGTTCACCGCCTACCAACAGACCCCGGTTGCCCGGCGGCTGGCGCTGCACCAAGCATTGGTGGCAGTACTGGACGGCACGCAGCACGCGCACCGACGCGCCTGGCACCTGGCCGCCGCCACGACCGGACCGGATGAGCAGGTCGCCGCAGAGCTGGAACGGGTCGCCGTGTGGGCGGGCAGCAGGCAAGCGATGGCGTCCGCCTCCGCCGCGTACGAGCGAGCCGCCCACCTCACCGCCGATACACAGCAACGCGCCCGCCGGCTGATCAACGCCGCGCAAAAGGCGAGCGAGGCCGGGCAGGACGAACGGTGCCGCGACCTCACCGAACAGGTGCCGCTGCCGCTCCAAGACCCTGGCATGGCAGCGGACTTCGCCCGCGTTCGCTCCGTGGTCGAACTGGGCTACGGCAGCCCCGGTCAAGCCGCCCGCATCCTTACCGACTGCGCTGACACGGTCGCCGCCGACCGCCCCGACAAGATCGCCCCGTTGCTGACCGACGCGATCCACGCGGCTTTCGCCGCCGGCGACCCAGCCCTCATAGCCGAGATCAGCGTCCGTACGCCCCTCCTTCCCGTGCTGGCCGTACCCGCCCAACTGCTTGCCGGCGACATCCCCGGCGCACGTCGGACACTGGACGATCTAGTACGGGCCGGTCGGCTCGCCGGCAGCGGACTCATGGACCGGTTGATGACCGGGATCTACTGCCACCTGGTCGCCGACCACGCGGCCGCACACGAGCTGGCCGTCACCGCGGTAACCCACTGCCGCGAGCAGGGCATCGGCGGATGGCTGCCCACCACGCTGCATCTGCGCGCCCAAGTGGAACTGTCGCTCGGCCGACACGACGACGCGCACGCACACGCAACCGAAGCACTCAGGCTGGCCGATGGCTACGACCTGGACCACCGAGCCGCCCACCTGCGCGCCCTGTTGGCGCTCCTCGCCGCCGTTCGAGGGGAGGAGCCGATGGCACGGGAACTGGCCGACCAGGCACTGGACTACACCCGTCCCCGCGATGTCGGACGAGCCACTGCGGAGGCGCTGTGGGCGCTGGGGCTCCTCGACCTCGGCCTCGGGCGAGCCCAGGCCGCGCTGGAACACTTGACCATGGCCCGGCAGGCGGCGGGTCACCCCCTCCTGGCGCGCCCCCTGTTGCCAGATCTGATCGAGGCCGCCGTTCGCGCCGGCCACCCCGAGCGGGCGCAGGAGCCCGCGCAACAGCTCACAACATGGGCGGCCGACCTCCAGCAGCCCCACTTCGCGGCGCAAGCCCGCCGATGCGCGGCCCTGACCCGCCCGGACACCCAGGCCGAGCAGCATTATCTGGCCGCCTTGAACCTGCACGACGACGGCAGCGACTTCGACCGGGCCCGCACCGAACTGCTCTACGGCGAGTGGCTACGCCGCTCGCGACGCAAGCTCGACGCCCGCGACCACCTGCGCACCGCGATGGAACTCTTCGACCAACTGAGCACAAAGCCATGGGCCCACCGGGCACGCACAGAACTGCAGGCAGCCGGCGAGACCCACGACCCGGCCGAGGCCCCCGACTCACCCA
Source organism: Streptomyces caniferus (assembly GCF_009811555.1). Classification (GTDB taxonomy): domain Bacteria; phylum Actinomycetota; class Actinomycetes; order Streptomycetales; family Streptomycetaceae; genus Streptomyces; species Streptomyces caniferus. The sequence continues at coordinate 1,629,085 of NZ_BLIN01000003.1, forward strand.
TGAGCCGCCTGAGCACGCAGGAACGCGAAGTCGTCCGGCTCGCAGCCACCGGGGCCACCAACCGCGAAATCGCCACGCAACTGTTCCTGAGCCCGCGCACCGTCGGACACCACCTGTACCGCGCATTTCCCAAGCTGGGCATCAGCTCACGGTCGGAACTCGCCGACCTGCTCGCTTCCTGACATCACGCCCACGTTGCCGGACCACGTTCGGCTCGGCATCGACGAGGACCTTGAAATGCCCCCGCACGAACCGCGCTCGTACTCAAGCCCACCGCCGACGCGGCGTGCGAACCTCACCCACCGGATCTGTTGAGTCGTAGACGTGTTGCGATCCTCAGTCGCTCTGAGAAGCGACCGCCACCACCGCGCAGACGACGACGCCAGCAAACGGATATATGTTGCGATCCTCGGTCGCCTTGGGGAGACCTCCACTCGAACTCGTCGTCCGCCACGCCGCCTTCGTTTCTTTTGAAGCCGAGCATCAAGGCGTTGCGATCCTCGGTTGGGGGGCGCGTCGGGGAGGTCTTCGGCGTAAGCGAGGCGGGAGTGGTGGTCCAGGGCGGTGTGCAGGTAGGCGTGGCCGGCGGGTGGGCTCGTCGAGCGGCGTTCAGCGGCACAGGGTACGCAGGGTGGTGAGGCAGGCCGCGGCCCGGCGCTGCGGGTCGGTGTCGGTGCTGGCCCAGGCGATCCGGGCGTCCGGCCGGATCAGGACGGCGGTGGCGTCCCGCCAGATCGCTTGCGTCGCCTCGGAGTTGACGGTTCCCGCCCGCTGCTCCAAACCCTCCGCGGGGCACGGTGTCCGCGTCCCGCCGAGGTCCAGCAACAGTGGTCGGCCGTGGTGCATCAACGGGTGGGCGGTGGGCACGTCGGTCGCGTCGAGGGCAAGGCCGGCCAGTCGGGTGCCGTTCAGCGGGTGCGCGCCGGGTGTGGTGTCGGCGGGGAGCGGGTCGTCGAAGCCGGGATCCGGCGGGCCCACTGGCGGTTGGTCTGCGGTTCGGCGAGCGCGGCGGACCAAACCTCGCGCAGGGCGATCTGCTCCGGGCTCACCGCGGCGAACAGGGCGAGCTGCGCGCAGGTGTTGTCGATGACGGCGCGGGCGGCCGGTCGGCGCTCCGTGTCGTAGCTGTCGAGCAGTCCGTCGGGCACCCGGTCCTGGAGGGTGGCGGCCAGCTTCCAGCCCAGGTTGGTGGCGTCCTGGATGCCGAGGTTCATGCCCTGCCCACCGGCCGGGAAGAACATGACATTCAACGGCACCGCACGTGCCGAACATGGCGCTGACGTGCCGGTGTTCGTGGCGTCCTGCGTCTTCACACATCCGGCCCGGGACTTCGCCGCGCGGCACGGCCTGTGCCTCATCGACGTCGACCTGCTCGGCTTCTGGAACAGCGGCACCACCCTCAGCTCCCTGGTGGAACTCGACATCGGTCGGTCCGGAACCAATCGCAAGCTCAGCCCCGACCACGACTGACGAGGGCCCCGCCGTGCAGGACACCGAGACCCGCATCCACGCGTGGCGCCTCGAGGAGCGCGAGTACCGGCGACAGCAGGAGCGGCGCGGCCGCCGCTTCGCCTACCCGCGCCTCACGCCCGCCCGCACCGCCCTGGTCGTCATCGACATGGTGCCGTTCTTCGTCGACGCCAACCCCTACGCCCGAGGCATCGTCCCGAACATCCAGCAACTCGCCGACCGGCTGCGGGCGGCCGGCGGGACCGTCGCCTGGGTCCTGCCGGCGCGCACCGAACGCACCCCGGTCGGCGACGAGTTCCACGGCCCCGAGGCCGCCGAGATGTTCCGCAACTCCGGAGGCACCGGACCGCTCCCCGGCCGGCTGTGGCCGGGCCTCACCACCGCCCCGGACGACATCTTCGTGGAGAAGAGCGCGCCGAGCGCCTTCTTCCCCGGCCGCTGCCCGCTCCCGGATCTCCTCCAGGAACGCGGCGTCGACTCCGTTCTGATCACGGGCACGGTCACGCAGGTGTGCTGCGAATCCTCGGCCCGCGACGCATGCACCCTCGGCTACCGGGTGGTGATGGTCGCCGACGCCAACGCCACCGGCCGCGACCAGGACCACAACGCCACGCTCGCCACGATCTACCGCTCCTTCGGCGACGTACGCCCCACCGCAAAGGTCCTCGATCTGATCGACGCAGCACCGGCGCCATGAGACCCCGCCGACGTCCCAGACCCCAGCAAGCAGCCAACTAACACGCATGGCACCCGGCCAGGGCCGGGGTAAGGGGGTCCAGCCGTCCAGGCCCTGGGGCCGACTCATGCAGGGGCCTGGGACACGTCGACGTCGTTGAAGCAGCTCCTGGCAAAATGCGCGGCCGGTGGCTGAGTCGTGAAAGAGGGCTCTGGCCATCCGGGGAATGCACGGCGGCGCGGTGGCCGCCGGCCTCAGAGCGCGGGTGCGGTCGTACACGGGCAGGTAGGCGTGCCGAAGGGGCCTACTGCGCGCCGTGCTCCTCGGTGTACGGGATCGCATCCAGCTCGATCGCCTCCAGCGGCAGCATCAGCGGCTCCTCCGAATCCGCATCCCGCAGCACCGCTGTCTAAATCTGCCGCCTGCCACCCCGCACGAACCCCATCCTCCGTCCCAACTCAGCATGCCACCCCGGAGTTTGGTCACAAAGGTCATCCTGGGATCAAGACATCGTAGAAATCGCGGCCGCGCTCGAAAAGCTCGTGGCTTCTCAGCGTCGGGAGGCGGCCCGGCGGTGACCTGAAAAGGGACTGGCCAACCTTTTCGGCCACGGAGCGTCACCCGTCCCCAGCCCGGGCCGAGAACTGGCGACAATTGAATACGCGAGCCCACCAGTACCGAGGCCGGAGAGGCCCGTGGGTTCAGGAAAGCCGAAGCCTGTTCAGCGGGAACTCGTGGCTCGGCCCCTGTGTATCAACTGGGCGTATCCGTGGGTTCGGCCGGAACCGTGGGGTGGGGTCGCGAGGCGGCGGGCTTCGGTCGTGACCTCGGCATCGACCTGGTCCACGGTTCTGTCGCCGTATTCGAGGACGTCGTACTCATCGTCGAGTTCGGCGAGCCGCTCAGCCAGAGGCAGCTCATGTCCGTAGCGCTGGTGGATCCGGAAAGTGAACTCCCGAGGCGTGAGCTCGCCCGCGAGCATGTGGCGTGCGAGTGCTCGGGCGACGGCTTCCTGATGGTGGAGTCCACTGCCACCCGCCAGTCGATCAGCCCGTCGTCGTCCGCGCGGGCGAGCAGGACACTGAGCACGCGGTCCCAGGTCCCGTCGGCGGCCCGGCGGCGGTGACGGGCCACACGGTCTTCCAGGATCCGAACCCGGCTGGGAGGTCTCGCCAAGGAATACCGGTGCGGTACCGGTAGACGAGCACCTCCACAATGCGGCGGTGATCGGCCCACGGCCTGCCGCGACGACCGGTACTGGAGGGCAGCAGAGGTCGGCTGCGGTCCCAATGCCGGTCGGTCAGCCGGGCGTGACGAGGCATCAGGATCAGACTGCAGAGGTGCTGCGCAGCCGGGCCGGTGGCCCGGCCGGGCTCAGTCGATCGTCTTGATCACCCGGGCGGGCACTCCCGCGACCACGGCGCCGGCCGAAACATCACGCGTGACCACCGCACCGGCAGCGACCACCGCACCGGCGCCGATGGTCACCCCCTGCGTGATCACGGCAGCCGTCCCGATCCAGACGTCGTCCTCGATGACGATCGGGGCGAAGGAGAGGTACTCGCGGCGCTCAGCCAGGGGCAGTGGATGGCCTCCGGTGATGAGGCTGACTTTCGGGGCGATCATGACGCCGTTCCCTATACGGATGCCTCCCTTGTCCATGAAGGTGCATCCCTGGTTGACGAAGACGTTCTCCCCGAACGTCGTGTTCAGCCCGTGCTCGGTGAAGAACGGCGGGTAGATCATCACCGACTCCGGCAGCGGGCCACCGAACACAACAGAAAGTAGTTCCGCGCGACCTTCGCTGTCGCTGAACGGAAGCACGTTCAGTCGAGACGTCGCATCGGTCACCTCCACTATCCGCTCCGCATGACGCTCGAACTCAGGTGTCTGGACATACATGACCTGCTCTGTGCGGCTAGACATGCGCTGATCCCACCACCGCGCAGAGCACTCGATCAAACAACTCTGCACCGCCCAGACACAACCAATGGTTGTGGAGTGCGTCGGCGCGATAGCACGCGCCGTTGTCGGTGACGATGCGCTCAATGTGGGTGATGCTGTGAGCGGCGAACCAGACGCTGGCTCTGTGGAGGAACCTGACCGCAGTTGCTGCTTTCTCGTCGGGTAGCGCTTCGGTGTATGCGAGCCGAGAGAATCCGTCGACAGCGGAGTGCAGGTGGACGTAGCCGCCGCGCTTACTCTTGTTTTTGTGTCGGGCGACCTCACGGGCGCGGTCGCTGTTCTTGCCATGGACGCGCCAGCCGCCGCCGTCCGGGATGCGGCCAACCTTCTTCACATCGACGTGGATCATGTGCCCGGGGCGGCGAGCGGTTATTTTCTGCTGTTTTCGGTTGCTCTCGCCGTTGGGGTCGATGAACCGGCGGCGGTTCAGCCCGAGCGCGACCAAGTGCCGCGATACCGTGCGGCGACTGAGCGAGACACCTTCGGTCTGGAGCTCAACGCGATCCGCGCTGCCGACCACCTATGAGTACGACGGAGCTCCTCGATCCGGCGCACGACATTGGTGTCTGTCGCGGTCGGCTGACAGTGGGGTGTTGAGGATCGGTCCAGCAGGCCGAGCCCACCGTGGCGTCGGTAGCGGTTGACCCACTTCGACGCGCAGGCACGGGAGATGCCCATCTCGGCAGCAACATGTGAGATCGGTCGTGTGCGACATCGCTCGACAAAGCGACGTCGCCCTTCGATGGACAGCGGTGCGTTGGCGTGCGCCATGAGTGCCTTCCTGTCGACAACCGATGGCGGACCTGGCGATCCACGCAGGTCATCGAGTATGTCCGTAAGGGGCGGGCGGGTGGGCCGTGCCGCGGATCTTCCGTCAGCTGAACTCGGCCGCATGGTCGACGGCCCACCTCGCGAAGGTGCCGGCCGGTCGGCCAGTGAGGCGCTCAATATGATCGGTGGTGTGGTTTGACTCTGGCCGGCGCATCGAGGCGGCGATTAGCGCTTCCACGAGCCGCTCGGGACGTCCGTCTGTGAGCATCCGTGACCGTGCGAGGTCAGCGGTGACCGCTTGGAAGCGCAGACGGCGCCGGAGCGCGGCACCAAGGAGAGCGACCTGGTCGGTGCGACTTAGTACCTCGGGGCCCGTCAACAGGTGCGGTTCGAAATCCAGTGGGTTGTGCTGCGCGAGCAATACGGCTACGGCCGCATCAGCGACATCGCGCTCGTCGACGACGGCTGTGCGAGCCATGTCCGGGCCTGACACCACGTCGCCCGCCCGTAGCTGCGGCGCCCAGCCCCGCGCGTTGGACGCCAATGTGTCGCTACGTAGTACCAGGGGGCGCAGACCAGCATTGCGGAGCAGGGCTTCCATGTCCGCGTGCACCTGAACGATGGGATCACTCTGGCGGGCGGCTTCGTCGTCTATGGCTGTCGAGGACAGATAGACGACACGGGGGGCCGCTGCGACGAGTTCCGTAACCAGGTCGTGAGCACGGGCCGAATCGAGCAGTGGCCAGATCAGAAAGACGGCGTCGATGCCCACGAGTGCCGCGCGCACGGCAGCGGCGTCTGTGAGGTCGCCGACCGCCCACTCTACTCCGGGGCGCGGACCAGTCTGATCGCGCACAAGGCATCGTACGAGCGCACCGTGTGCTTGGAGACGGTCGACGACCTCACGGCCGAGGTTGCCGGCTGCGCCGGTGACCAGGATTGATGAACGGCAAGGGGTGCCCCTGGGGCCAGTGGTATCAGGCATGATCGAGACGCTAAGGGTTCAGGTCGACATGAAGGCAAGGCGCGAATGGTGAAGGCGATCGGAGAAGTAGCCGCAGAACTCGGAATCGAAGCCCACGTGCTGCGGCACTGGGAAGATGTTGGGGCACTCACCGTGCGTCGCGATGGAAATGGCTACCGCGTCTACGACGACAGGGCTGTGGAACAGGCACGCACGGTCCTGAAACTGCGGCGTGTTGGTCTCTCGTTGCCCGAGGCCACCGCCGCCATGGCGCCGAAGAAGTCGGCGGCGCAGGCGATCGTGAGGGCCAAGATCGCTGAACTTGAAGGTCAAGTCATACAGAGGCAGGAGGCGATTGCCTTCCTGCAACACACCGCTGAGTGTCGGCATCGATACCTCGATGAATGTCCAGATTGCTCGACTTTCGTCCGTGAAGCCTGAGCCACCCACCCACTGGCAAGCTCAAGCGCCGAGTGGCCCCCATTTGGCTTTTCCTCACGGCGCAGCAGCAACGTGGGGCCTGCTCTGCTGTCACCAACGTCATGTCCCGCAACACCTAGCCGCCTGGCACCGAATCTGCGCGTTTTGACTGTGCTGCGCGGGGCACACGCCTTGCAGTCCCCGACTGGCCACCCCCGTCCAGCCGGGGACTTGCGATTTCAGCTTCAAGGCTGAGGTGTCCCTTGCCGCTTCATGCAGGCGCCATCGTCATCGGCGGCACCGCGTGGGAGGCACAAGTGCCGGCCGGATGCCAAGGGGCGCAGCTTGCGGCTGGGGAGGGCCGGGCGCCCCGGCCCTCCCTGCCCGGCTCGGTTACGGCCAGCCCTGCTTCACCTCGGCGGGGGCGGTGTTCCAGCTCTTGGGTATGAACGTGACGACGTAGGTTCCGCGGTCGAAGTCCGCGTACCCCGCGGACCAGTTCCGGAACTTGCTCTCGTATACGTTCATGGGGCCCATGCCGTTGGGCGCGTGATAGTGGTTGGCGTGGGTCCATATGGTTTTGCCGGCATCCGCTTCTGCCTGAGCCCCGAACCAGCCGTAGTCGAAATTGACCCAACTTTCGCCAGGTTTGGCGGGACTGCGCGGAATATTCCTGTCCCTCGACATGTCCACCAGGCCTGTGCCCTGGTCGGGGCGGAAGGCATCCGGGTCGCCGTACTTCCTCTTGTCAGACGAGCCCCGCTGATCCTGCCCGCTCCAGAAGTGTTTCGAGTAGACCACCGCCTTCATCTCGGATGGGTCGTAGTTACCCCCATCCCTTTCCTTGAAGGACGGCGTATTCCTCAGCGCCGAGTAGAAGTTCGAGTGGCTGCCCTCGTAGAGCAGAGCGTCGTTTTTGTTCGTGAGCTCTGTCTTGAGGTGGTCGATGTAAGTCCCCTCGTCGTGCGCGTTTTCCAGGGCCTTGTTCATGACGGACGCCACCTCACGCGCCCGCTTGAAACCCTTCCCCTCGTCGAAACTGTCCTTGGCGATGCGTCCCTCGAACTCCGCCTGCGTCTCGTTGGGTCGTGGTCTGCTGTTTTCCAGGTCATTCTTGTACTTGCTCTCGTCGAAGAACGCGAACGCCAGTTTGTTCGTCGGGTAGGGGCCCGTATTGACCCAGGTGACGCCGACGCAGCCGTAGGACAACTGCTCCCGCTGCTCTTCGGTCATTTGCTGTTGGCTGCCGCCGCGTTGACTGTAGACCTGCTGCCACTTGCGTATGTAGTTGTTGACGACCGTAGTGGCCCGGCCCCCGTCAGCCCGGTACGCGTCTGGCATCCGGTTGAGCGGCTCGGCGGGAGGGGTCACCCTGTCGTCGGCAGCGTCGGGGGCCCGGAAGAGAGCAGTGGCGCTCGGCGGCAATTCCGCCGGAGAATTGCCAGGTTGACCCGCAGTCAGAGCCCTTTTGTTCAGTGCGTTGATGTTCTTGACGTCCTCCGCCGTCAGGCCGTGCGTTTCGGCGTAGGACCCCTCCCATTCCTCGTCGCCGCCGCTGGCGGCATGGCTGACCGATGGCATGACTCCGGAGGCGCAAATCACCGCACCCACAGTGGCGAAGGCGAGTAAACTCCGGCGTTTGAACATGGAAATCAGTAACTCCCTTGTTGTGGATTGTCGTGAAACGGGACATGCGGGCGAACGACGCAATGAGGGGTTTGCGGTAAACAGCCGCTCCGGGCCTCAGCCGCGCCGTCCTGGGTCACTGCGCCGGCGGCAGGAAGGAACGCCACGAGGCGGAAGGAGATGCGGCTAAGGCGGGAGATGGCGGTGGCAGTGCGGTCGTCGCCGGTCATGACCTGGTGTCCGGCGGGCCGCCCGGGTCGGGCGGCATTGGCGCCTCGCTACATCAGCCTCGCCGCCGAGCGGACGACGCGGGCCCGGCCCGAAGGGCCGGGGTCGCTGTAGCGGACCTCGACGCGCGGGTGGGAGCGCATGAAGTCGGTGTCGAACAGGCGGACCTGGCTGGGATGCCCGAGAGCGGCGGTCGCCGGGGCGACAGGGGTCGGGGCGGCCGCCTGGGCTCCCTGGGCGAGGGGCAGCGCGGGGGCCGCGGTGACGGCAACGGCAGGGAGAGCGCGGAAAGCGGTTGGGCGTATCACGTATCGACTCCTGGATGAGTGATCAGGTTGATACGAGCAGTGATCATGTCCCCGCGCCGGCTCCCTGGCAACGTCGCGGTTTCAAAGTCGGCCAATCTGTCACGTAGGCCGTATCCGGCCATGCAGGAGCCGGCCCGCGGGGAGGCGATGGGGCGGCGTTTCCCCTGCTGGTGGCGTGTGGTTCGCAGCGAGGCCGGTACCGATGTTGTCGAGAATCCCACGGCGCGGTGGAAGCCGTCGTCGCCCGGGACGAAGAGCCCCGTTCAGCGGGCGAACCGGCTGTGGGAGCTCCGCCAACACGCTTCGGGGCCGCAGTCGAAGGGCCATCGCCCACCCGAAGTACTGGAAGGTCTTCGCCACTCGCATCGGCGGACCCCTCGCTCGTCTGGGGTCATCCGTCCCGCAGTGCGTCGAGCCGGCCCGGGGCAGGGAGATCAGCCGGGTGCGGTCCTTCCATCCCTCGTCTGATGCACTGCGCTGCCAGCCTGCGAGCCGTGCAACAGATGAGCCTCACCTGGCCCGGCGCATGCTGCGCTGCACCCACCGCGGCCGGGAGCGGGTCATCGCCTGGAAGCCCGCCGATCACGCGGCAGCGAGCTGGGGGTTCCTCCCGGGCATGGAGCCGGTCACCGCCTCGGGACAACCGGTGGGCAAGTCAGGCAGCGCGGGCCGGAGGCAGCGGTGCGTCGCAGGAGCACGATCCTGCGGTGCACCGTGGGTGGCTGGGGAGGTGACTTCAGGTCTCACCGGCGGGTCCGGTGGGGGCGGGTAGTGGTGGTGGCTCGCAGTGGCCCGAGCCACAAGTACGGGCCCGGGCGAGTGCGACCGGTATCCGACGATGCCGAGGTGAGTGGGGTTCGACAGGACTTCGGTACGGTCGCCGCACTGCCCGGTCCCGCGTGGCTGAACGCCCCGCCGCGGGCGAGGGGTTATGGCTCGATGGTGAGGGGCTTCTCGGCGCGCAGGTCGCTGACGAAGCCGTCCTTGACGACACGGATCCAGTAGGCATGCGTACGGGCCGCAGGGGGGATGTCGGAGTCACGCTCCAGCTTGCGGTCCATCGATGTGGCGCCGACCTGTACGTCGTGTCGGAACGTGTAGGGATGCCACAGTCCGATCTCGCTGCTGTAGAAGGGCTTTCGCTCCATCAAGAGGACCTGGTCCGGATGGTCCGCAGCCGGTTTCCAGGTGACGCGGACGGTGTTCGCGCCGAGGCGGTCGATGGACGTCATCGCCGGTGCCTTGGGCATCACGTCCAAGCCGGGCAGCGGGGAGATGTTCGAGCCGGACAGGTCGATGCCGTAGGAGCCGCGGTCGGGCGGCATCGCGGCATCAGGGTTGTGTTGCCGCATCCATTCCAGAGGGGCTCGCAGCTCGGTCCACGGTCCCATCAGCGACGTCATACCGTTCGCCAAGACGTGGCCGGGCCGGCCCTGGCCGCCACTGACCCAGTCGTCGGCCGGCCACCCCTCGACGAATCCCGACTCCATCGCGTAGGCGCCGAACCCGTGTTGCTCAACCAGGTACCGCGTCAGGCGGTGGCACAGCTGGTACGACTCGCGGTTGGAGTGCGCGTTCTCACCGATCGCTACCACCCTCGCGTCGCCGATCGCCTCATCCAGCCATGCCAGGTCCTCCTGCGGCCGTTCCGGGCCCAGAGTGCGCAGTAGTCGTACCGCCTTGGTGCTCAACCGGGCCCGCGATCTTTTTCCCGACCGAGAACCATCGCGATACGGCCACCAGTGGTGAGTTGGACGGGCGGTGATGCCGGCGGAAGGTAGAGACCTACCGGCTGCGCCGTTCGGATCGTGTCGGGCACACGAAAGGCTGAGCGGGACCGCCCAGTGCAGTGTTCAGGAGCTACGGGAAGGGTTCGGTCAAAAGGATCTGGTTCCGCTCATGGTCAACCATGGCGATCTGTACGGACATCTCCTGACCCTGGCGGAAGGACTCCGCGGGCGCTGCCAACCCGGTGAGCGGAACGAGTCCCTCGACGCAGTCGGCGAGGCGCACGAAGATGCCGATGGACGCGATCTTCGTGACGCGTCCGCCGACGACCTGACCGACGCGAAAGCGAGGCAGGAGGTCTTCGTGCTCGGTCCACTCGCCGAGCACGATTCCCACCTGGTGATTGTGGTCGGCGTGCCAAACGACCTCGCCGGTGACGCGCTGCCCCACGGTTGGCAACTCCATGCACCTGGGCATTCTGTCGATCCTGGCCAGGCCCACGGCGTTGGGGCGGTCGTCGATGGCGAGGAAGACACCGAATGGCTGCCGGCCGATGACCTCGCCGGCGATGCGAGTACCGACAGGCAGAACGCGGACGGTCTCGGACCAGGCCGAAGCCACGTCGGGCACGCGCCTGCCGTTCTCCCCAGGCCAGGAGTACTCACTCATTCGCAGATCATGGCATGGGCCGGTCGTTGCCCGGAGAAGCGTCATTATTGTCGCTTCTGCGCACCGCTCACGCTCAGGTGTGCGCCCCCGGGGTCGCATCGGATGACTATGGGTGGGACCGTGGAAGAAACCTGGTCAACGCGGGGAAATAGAGTTTTCGGCGCTACGGGGCTGATCTTCGTTTCCTCGCCTGCCGAGCGTGCGCGAGCCGTCTTTGGCTCTCCAAGGAGATGCCACGCGGTGCACCGCGGCAGTGGGCAGCGGCCGACCCGAACCTGACATCGTGGCTGCCATCCTGGAAGAACCGGGCCCCCTTGTGCATACCTCCGCATGACAATCGGTGACGATCATGATCGCGTCGACTTTGATCACTTTCGGTCATGGCACATTGGAGCGAGCACAGCTGCTTGATCTACTGCAAGGAGCGGGCGTGATGTCGGTGGTCGATGTGCGTATCGGCCCTGGAAGCCGCCGCAATCCACACTTGTCCCGAGGCCGTCTTGCGCAATGGATGCCTCAGGCCGGAATTTCCTACCGCTGGGAACAGGCCCTGGGGGGCTTCCGCAAAGCCGCGCCTGATTCACCGGACGTCATCTGGCGCAACGCATCGTTCCGGGGTTACGCCGCCTACACACGCGACCCCGCCTTCGTCACCGCGATGGACAAGCTGCTCCAAGACGCCCTCGCGCCCCGTACGGCAGTGATGTGCAGCGAAGCCGTTTGGTGGCGCTGCCACCGGCGCCTCATCGCAGACTTCGCCGTCGTGGCCCGAGGTGTCACCGTGCTGCACCTGATGCATGACAAGCGGCTCGTAGCTCATGCACCGACACCCGGGCTGCGTCAGCGTCCCGATGGCCTTCTCGTCTACGACGACACCGCAGCAGTACTGCCCAAAGACCGGTGAAGACGGGACCCTGGGTGTCCTTGTTCAAGAGCCTGCGTGCTCGTTGCCTCCGACTGCAGGCGAACCGCAGACCGTTCCGGCTCACGCGCCGGATGGCGCCATGCTGCTGCCGCGGGGCCCGGCGGAGTCCGCTCGTTCGAGCGGCTCACATAGTCGCGATCGCCGCCTGAACGCATCCGCGTTGCGGTGTTCCCTTCCGCCGCGGTGGGGCGACTGCTCCAAGTGGGCGCCATCCATTCGCCGGCATCCAGCTCCGTGGGTGTGATGGGGTGCGGCCTCTCGTCAGTATCGGCGGGCGAGGCCTTGCCACCATCAACTCACTGATCAAGAACCTCTCCAGCCTCGCGCCCGGGTCCGTGCGCAGCCTCCTCACCACCGTGCTGGAGCAGCTCAAGGGTGGTCAGCGCAAGGCTCTGCTCGCGTTGATCATCGGGGTTGCCGTGGCTCTGTGGTCCGGCTAGGTCGCCGCCTTCATACGGGCGGCCCATGCGGTCTGCGACGTCGGTGAGGGCCGGCCGGTGTGGAAACGCTGCCAGCCCGTCTCGGCATGCAACGCAGGGCCGGGGAAGGAGAGTTGCGAGGCATCGGGCACGGCTCTGGTCCACTTCGTGTGGTGCACGTACGCAGGGGTGAGTCCGGCGGACGGCGTCGCGGAGCCAGTGGTGCGCTGTCGGCTGTGTGTGTGGGCCAGGCCAGCTCCATGAGGCCCTTCGCCATGATGGGGGTGATGCGTTGACGGACTCGATCGCGGTGGTCGTGCCGACGGTGCGGCGGAGCTCGGTGCCGAAGCACCGGAACGGGGTGAACTCTTCCCGCCCGTCCGGCGAGGCGAAGTCAGGTAGGGGTCGAGTCGCGGTGGCCTTCTTCTTGTGGTCCGCGTGGGCCGAGCCGGTGGTCGAGCGCGGCACCGACGTCGGGGCAGTTCGTGCGGATGACGTCGAGGAAGGCGTTCAGTGCCGGGGAGCGGTCCCGGGCTTGGAAGGACAGGACCAGATCGGGCAGAGGTGTGCGCGGGGTCACCTCGCAGAACCACGTGCCCCGTCGTGGGGCCGTCAGCATGCGGGAGGGTCCCAGACCGACGCCCACCCCGCAGGCGGCGAGGCCGATGATGGTGTGGATGTCCCTCGCGACGGTCGCGCCGGAGAGCGCCGGGGAGTCCTTGCCCAGCAGGGTCCGCAGCCCAGTGATGACGGCGGGCTCGTCCTCGCCCGGCGCCACGATCAGCGCCTGTCGCCGCAGCTGGTCCACGTCCACCGACGACTGCCCCGCGTACGGGTGCGTGCTGCTCACGACTGCGACCAGGTGGTCATGTCCGATCGGGACCGATACCAACTGCTCGGCCCCGACGCCCCGTGGGCGGCCGAGGCCGATCGCCACGTCCAGTTCGCCGGCGACGAGCGCGGCCGTGCTGCGGTTGGTCGCCATCTCGTGCAGTTCCAGCCGCACCTCGGGCCGTTCACGACCGAACCGGCCCAGGACGTCCGGCAGGGGTTCGAGCAGCGCCGAGGCGATGAACCCCAGGCGCAGCCGGCCCGTCTCGCCGCGTGCTGCCCTGGCCGCGTCGACCGAGGCCGCCGTGATCTCGTCGAGCGCCCTGCGGGCCCGGGCGAGGAAGGCCGCGCCCGCAGCCGTCGGGAACACCCCCTGGCGGGTGCGGTCGAACAAGCGGGCGCCCACTTCCCGTTCGAGGTCGGCGATCTGCTTGGACAGCGGAGGCTGCGCGATGCCCAGCGCACCGGCCGCCCGGCCGAAGTGTGCGTGCTCGGCGAGGGTCAGTGCGTATCGCAGGTGCCGCGCCTCCATATCAGCCTCTCCGTCATATCTCACATGTATCGTCGGCCAGCTTGCCAGATCTTTCGCTGGATGATCGGGACAGGGTCGCATGGAATGCGGTCATGACCGATTTTTCCTCCACAGACACCGTCTTCGTCTTCGTGCACGGGGCCTGGCACGGCTCCGGGCAGTGGGCGGCGACGCAGCGAGCACTCGCACGACTCGGTGCCGCGAGCATGGCCATCGACTTGCCGGGGCACGGCTTCGACGCGCCACTGCCCGGCGGATACCTCCAGCCGGGCCAGCCGGGCCTGTTGACCGAGAGGTCCGCGCTCGCCACCGTGACGATGGACGACAGCGCCGAGGCCGTGCTGGACACGCTGCGCCAGGCTCGCCACCACCGTCGTGTGGTGCTCGTCGCGCACAGCGCGGGCGGCGGCCCCGCGTCGCTGGCCGCCGAGCGCGCACCCGAACTCGTCGACGAGATCGTCTATCTCTCGGCCTTCGTGCCCGCCGGACGGCCCCGGTTCTTCGACTATCTCGGCTCGCCCGAGAACGCCACGGCACGAGGCCAGAGCCTCAACCTGGGCGACCCCGGGGTACTGGGCGCCGTGCGGATCAACCCGCTCTCGCAGGATCCCGCCTACGTCGAGGAACTGCGGCAGACCCACTACCACGACACCCCCCTGGACCGCTTCGACCGCTGGCGCTCGGCACTGAGCCCCGATCTGCCGCTGGCGATCCCCACCACCCCGGTCATCGTGACCCCGGGCCGGTGGGGGCGCGTCCCGCGGACCTTCCTGCGCTGCGCGGACGACCGGGCGCTGCCGGCGGCCGTGCAGGATCTGATGATCGCGGAAGCCGACCGGGCCATGCCCGGCAACCCGTTCACCGTGCGCACCCTCCCGGGCAGCCACAGCCCGTTCGCCGCCCGGCCCCGTGAGCTCGCCGCGGCTCTGCTGCCGTGAGCGGCGGACGCCTCGTGCTGCCGGTGGTGCTCAGCGCCACTTTCGTGCAGCTGCTCAACGTCACTGTCGCCCAGGTCGCCGCGCCGGTGATCCAGGCCGGTCTGGGCGCCGGCCCGGGCGCCTCGTAGGTGGTGGGCAGGTGTCTGGCGGGGGCTTGCTGAGGGGATTAGATCCGCGAGTTGCGCATCGACTGCCACACTGCGCCGGCCAGCGCCCGCGTCGCCCGGGGGGACCGACAGCCCTTCGTGTTCGCTGTAGAGCTCCCAGTTGTACGGGACCAGCGACAGCTTGTGGGAGGACAGCGATCCCGCCTGGTGGGCCCGGTACACGGCAAGCGGCTCGGGAAGGCCCCGGGCGTCAGCGCCGTCACGCATGATCGACGGCCACAGGGCGTAGTCCTGTCTCTTGGACGCCCCTATGACAGGAGGCCGTTGGATACCGGTCGGACCAGGTTGAACACCTCGCGGGCGGCGTAGCGTTTGCGGCATCGGACGATTTCGCGTCGGGTCTTGCCCTCCTTGGTGCGGCGTTCGCAGTAGTTCTGGGTGCGTGGGTCGATGCGCAGGCGGGTCTGCACGATCCGGTGGAGGGCGGCGTTGGCCTGCCGGTCGCCGCCGCGGTTGAGGCGACGGTACTGCCGAGTGCCCGAGGAGCGTTCTACGGGGCTGACCCCGCACAGCGCGGCGAAGGACGCCTCACTGTGCAGACGTTCCGGGTTGTCCCCCATCGTGATCAGCAAAGTGACGGCCGTGTCCGGACCGATGCCCACCACAGTGAGCAACTGCGGCGCGTGGCGTTCCGCAAGCAGAGCCATGCGGCGTTCCAGATCCTGGATCTGCTCGGTGAGCTGCCCGATTCGCTGAGCCACCAGGCACAGGGGCATACGGGTGGCCTGCAGCACCGCCTCTTCCTCGCCCTCGTCGTTCTTGCTGTCGTCGGCGAACCGTGCGCAGGTACGGAAGAGTTCCGCATTGTTAAGCCCGGCCAGCTCTTCCCGCAGATTCGGGTCGGCGGCAACGAGGACGGCCTTGAGCTGATTGATCGCCTGGGTGCGGGCCTTGACCGCCGCCCCTTGGTGAGTTTTTACATCCGGGCGATCTGCACTGGTCCGTCGCCGGACTTGGCCCGGGCGCGTGCCCGCCCGCTCAGCGCCGCCCGGGCCGCGTTCTGGGCATCGAGCGGATCCGATTTGCCGCGCTGACGGCGGTCGGTCCGGTCGGGCCGGTTCACATCGAACAAGAGTGGCGGGCGGGGCCACTGCCCGCGCCGGAGACTGTGATCGCGGTGGCGATCTCCTCGATGTCAGCAGGGGTCAGCTCCAGCGAGCCCGCTCCGATCCAGCCGTCCACCTGGGCGGCCTTGCGCGCGCCCACGATCGCTCCGGTGATGCCGGGCCAGGCGAGCACCCAGGCGATGGCCACCTCGGCCACGGTGCGCCCATGGCGTTCAGCGATCGGCCGCAGCGCCTCGGCGAGCTGGAGGTTGGCGGTCAGGCCGGTCGTGAAGTCGTGGTGGGCGGTCCGCCAATCCTCGGCGGGCAGGCCGGCCACGCGCTCGGCGGAGAAGGCCCCGGTGAGCAGGCCGGACTGCAGCGGTGAGTAGACGATCACGCCGGTCTCGTGTGCGCGTGCCCAGGCGATCTCAGCGGCGGACGACCGGTTGATCGCCGAGAACGGCGGCTGGATGACGTCGACATGGGCGATCTGCTCGGCCGCCTGGAGCAGGTCGGGTGTGTGATTGGACAGCCCGATCGCCCGTACCTTGCCTTCGGCCTTCAGGTCGGCCATGACCTGCCAGTACTCCTCCAGCGGCGTGGCGTTGGGCGACACCGCTCCGAAGCCGCCACCGGCGTACTCCAGCGATTCACCGGTGTCGGGATAGTGCACCTGGTACAGGTCGATGTGGTCGACGCCCAGCCGCCGCAGCGAGTCATCGAGCTCGCGGCGGACGCTGGCCGGCTTCATGATCCGCCGAGGCGCGGCCGACGGATTGTCCGGGTCCCAGACCAGGCCGACCTTGGTGAAGATGTACGGGCGATCGGCCTGCGGCAGGTCGGCGATGGCCTTGCCGACCAGTTCCTCCGAATGGCCCAGGCCGTACACCGCGGCGGTGTCGATCCAGTTGACGCCCGCGTCCAGCGCGTGGCGGATCGCGGCGACCGACTCGGCGTCGTCCGTGGCGCCCCAGCTGAAGGTCCAGCCCGAGCCCGACACGGCCCAGGAACCGAAGCCCAACCGGGTAATCTCCATGCCGGTACGGCCAAGCGTGACAGTCATAAGTGATGCGCTCCCGTGAATCGGTATGCCGGAACCGTTCCGGCGGATTCAACTCTCGGCGTTCCACGCGAGGTCAGGCAGTGCCCGGCGCTGCCTAGGCACGTCATGACCAGGCACACCTAAAACCAGAAAATAATGGGGCACATGATCTTCGACCGACGCGCCGAGCTGGGTGAATTCCTCCGATCGCGCCGCGCCCGGCTTCGCCCCGAGGAGTTCGGCCTGACCTCCTACGGACGGCAGCGCCGGGTCCCCGGGTTGCGCCGCGAGGAGCTGGCGCAGCTGGCCGGGGTCAGCGTCGACCACTACGTACGCCTGGAGCAGGGCCGGAACCTGCAGTTCTCGGGGGAGGTCCTGGACGCGGTGGCCAAGGCCCTGCGCCTGAACCCGGCCGAACGGGAGCATCTGCACCTGCTGGCGCGCCCCGCCCCGGCGGCCGCCGAGGAACCCACCGGCGGCCCGCCACTGCGCCCGGGCATACACAGCCTGCTCTCCGCGATCAGCGACGCCCCTGCCTACGTGGTCGACCACAGGACCGACGTGCGGGCCTGGAACCGGCCGGCCGCTGCGCTCATCACCGACTTCGGCGAACTTCCCGCCGCAGAGCGCAACATGGCCAGGCTGGTTTTCCTCGACGACGGCGTGCGCGACCTGTATGTCGACTGGTGGGCGCGGGCTCGCGACGTGGTGGCCTTCCTCCGGCTGGACATTGCGCGCCCGCCCGGCCCTCCTGCCGCCCAGGCCCTGATCGAGGAACTGTCGGCCGTAAGCCCCGAGTTCGGCCAGATCTGGGCGGAGCACGACATCAAGGCCCGGGAGCACGGTAGTTACCGGTACCGGCATCCCCTGGTGGGCGAGCTCGAATTGACCTACGAGACCCTCCGGCTGCCCGGCCACCCCGACCTCGCCCTGATCGTCCACACGGCCGAGGAGGGATCGCCCTCCCAGGAAGCACTCCGCATCCTGACCCGCTAATCCCCGTATTTCGGTACTCATGCCGAGGGCCATACGGATGTCTTGGCGAGGGGTAAAGTTTACGACTTGGTGCGCGATAACACTGGCCGTATCTGAGAAACGAGGTGGTAGCGCTTGGCGGCCTGGTGTTGGGATGCTCGGCGTGACTTCTGTGGATCTCGATGATCGCCGTGAGCGGGCGCTGTTGGACCAACTTGAGCGGTACTACGACGCGGTGCCGCGCCATGGTGCTCGCGTTGAAGATTTCGGGCCGCTGACCTTGTTCGTCCGGGAAGGGCAAGGTTGACCGTTCTAGGCACGTCCGGCTCGGGGATGGTCGGGTGCGGTGAGTGTCGCCGACGTGGCCCGAGTGCGTGTCCGGCAGCGTGAGCTCGAAATCCCGGAGAGTTTCGAGTGGGTAGCCGAGACCACGCCTGCGCTGCGTGCCGCGGTCGAGGAGTCAGGGCTCGCGGTTCACGAGCACCCCTTGATGGTGCTCGACCCGGGCTCGTCGGCGCCCGCTGTGGACGAGATGTCCGAGGACCTGTCGGCGAGGACCTTGGACCCGGACAATCCGGCGTTGCCAAGCGCGCTGGCTGTGCCGCACCTCGCCTTCGCGGAGCCCGGAACCCGTATCGGCTCGGCGGGCGCGGCGGAATTGGCAGAAACGGTGCGGGACCGATCCGGCGACGGGTCGGTGAATCGCGTGGTTGCACGCATCCGGGCAGGTCTGACTGTGGTTGCCGCAGCGGTGGAGGACGGGACGGCGCTGTGCGCGGGCCGGCATCAGCCAGTCGGGACGGTCAGTGAGATCGTCGGTGTCGGGACGCTGCCCACCCCTCGCCGTCGTGGCCTTGGGCTCGCGGTCACTGCGGCGCTTGTGGCCGACGCGCGATCACGAGGCGTGGAAACCGTCTTCTTGTCTGCAGGTGACGAGGACGTCGCCCGGCTCTATGCCCGACTCGGCTTGCGGCGTATCGCGACCGCATTGATCGGTGGGCCTGCCGAGTAGCGAGTCCGCTACCAGAGGCGCTGTCAGCTGTGACATGACAACGGCCGCGCGGGTTGAGCGGATTGTGACATCCCCCTGGGCCCGTGCGGCCTTGTCCCATCCTGCCTGCTGCGGCCTCTCCCGCGCCCATCTCGTCGGTTTGGTAAAGGAGTTGGCCGCTCCGTGGACCGCGCGCTGCGACTCCGCGCGGCACGACCGGCGTGGTGGGCAACGGCGGCGGGCACCCGGTGCCGGTCCGCAGCACCGGCTGGTGTTCACCGACCGTGTGCTGGTCACGTTGGCCGTTCTGCGCTTTCAGCTCCCGCACGTGGCCCTCGCCGAGCTTTATGGAGTGGACCGGACCACTGTCACCCGTGCGGTGCACGAGATCAGGCCGTTGCTGGCCACCCGCGGCTTCGCCGTCCCCGATCGGCCGGGGGTGCGGCTTCGGACGTTGGCGGACGTGTTCGGCTACGCCGCCGCGGAGGGCGTCCGGCTGCGGATCGACGGGACCGAGGTTCAGGTCCGTCGACCAGCCGCGCACCGACCCGGGCGCCGGGTCTTCGTGTCCGGCAAGCGCAGACAAAACACGGTCAAGACGACCACGATCAGCGACGGCCAGGGCCGGACTCTGTGGTCAGGTGCCGACCGTCCCGGCCGGATGCACGACCAGACCGCCCTGCGCACCGAGGGCATCGCCGAACAGCTCCGCCTCCATCCGGACGTCACGGTCGACGTCGACGAGGGCTACCGAGGTCTCGCCAACGAGTTCCCCGATCAGGTCAGCGCGCCGCCACACAAGCCTACGGAGCATGTTCCCGAAGGCGAGAAACTCGCATGGCGCGAGGCTCGACGGCGACAATCCTCGCGGCGGATCTGCGTGGAGCACGCGAACGCCGAGCACAAGCAGTGGCGACCGCTCCAGCGGTACATCGGCCGACGCGAGCACTCTGCCGAGACCCACCGCGCCGTCGCCGGCTTGGTCTCCGACCGCGCCGCCCGTCGGGCCACAGTCCGACGGGCGAGTACAGAGATCGTGCTCGCCCGGCAGACTGCCTGCTGATCACCCACCAGCCGAACCACCAGGCCCCACGCCCGAATCTCCATCGCGCACCAAGCCGTAAGTCCGCTTCCACAGCGGATCGGTACGGCCGAAGCAGGCCGCGTGAACGGCGTCCGCTGTATCCACCAGCGCCTCGGTCCGGCCGACCCCGTACGGATGCGCTCTCGGCACCGTGGCCGTGGCCGAAGCGCCTGCCGCATCGGCCACGGTCGGTCCGGTGCCATGGCCGATGCCGACGGCTCTCCGTGGCGCTCTGGTACGACGTGGATGACCGTTACCGGCCGGACCGTGGCCACTCCCGCGGCACAGGCCGGACAGCACGGTGCCCCCCAACGCACCCCCGTCGAAGTCGGGGGTGCGTTGATGTGCTCTGAAAACACGCGCTGGGCGAAGTACAGGGCGCCTGGAGGGTAGACGCCGACTTTCGCCGCCGGTGCCGCGCCGGACTCAGAGGTCGGGGTTCTTGCCCTCGGCCGTCTGCTTGATCCGATCGATTTGAAGCCTGGCGAAATCGGCGTAGGGCTGGCCTTCCCGAAGACCCTCGCTCGCCACACGGATCAGGGACCCTCCGAGGCGCATAAAGATCTCGGTGTTCCGTCCGGTGAAGGCATCGGTCTCATCCGCGCCCGCCGAGACCTTTAGCGGCTTCGCCCCGGCGCCGGATTTACGGCGCTCCTTGGCCACCAGGCTCTTCATCGCGAACTTCACATCGTCCGGGGTGCGGAAGGCGTAGATGGTGAAGATGACCTGGCCCTCGCCCGCTACCTGATCGATGTGCGACGTGCCGAGGGCTGTGAAGCCGCCGCACTTCGTCCCCGTGTCGTCCTGGCAGGTCTTCACGGACTCGGTATGTTCAGGGATGCTGACGCCGAATCCCTCCCAGTCCTGAGGGGCACTGCCCGTGTCCACCAGGGCCCTGCGAACCTGGTCCTCGGTCAGCACGACCGGCACCTTCGGCTGCCCGCCGCCACCGGTGACAGCACCCGCGCCGTCGCCGCCATCGGTGGCCCCCGGGCTCCCGCCGTCGGCACCTCCGCACGCCGTGAGCGCCGCTACCATCGCAGCCCCGACCACAATCCCCCGTGCCACCCTGAACACCGTCAACCCCTCTGCCCAACAGATCATTTGGCATGTACCCAACCGCATGGATGCGTCGACTGCCAAGTCCCCCGGCCGGGACGGTCACCGCGGCACGCCGTGCAGTACCACTCAAGTTGGTCCAACAGCGCCTGCTCACGGCGATCATCGAGATCCACAGAAGTCACGCCGAGCATCGCCATGACCACCGATGCAAGAAGCCCCGCCGGAGGAAGGCGAATTCGGACGGGGCTTCGTCGTATCACCAACTGCCCCTATGACGGAGGTCATGGCTGTGCGGGCCTGACCAGGTGGAACACCTCGCGGGCGGCGTAGCGTTTGAGGCATCGGACAATCTCGCGTCGCGTCTTGCCCTCCTTGACGCCACCGCGACCGCGCACTCAAGGCAGTCGCGGAATTCGCGAAGACCTACGGGACAAAGTTCCCCAAAGCCGCCAAGAAGATCACCGACGACGTGGACGAACTGCTCGCGTTTTTCGACTTCCCGCAGAGCACTGGATCCACCTGCGCACCACGAACCCCATCGAGTCCACCTTCGCAACGGTTCGGCTCCGCACGAAGGTCACCAAGGGCGCCGGCAGCACGTCACCTGCCTTGGTTATGGTCTTCAAGCTGGTGGAGTCCGCCCAGCTGTGGTGGCGAGCCGTGAACGCACCCACCTCGTCGCGCTGGTCCATGCCGGGGCCAGCTTCGAGCGGGGCGTGCTGGTCGAGCGATCCGCGGTCCGCGCGGCATGAACACCACCGACTGCCGCCGGTCAGAAAACTGGTGGCACGCCCAGCCCACCCGTGGTGAAGATCGCGCATGACCACCTTCCTGGAGACCGACCGGCTCATCCTGCGCGCGTTCACAGCGGCCGACACTGATCGTCTCCTCGCCCTGCACAACGACCCCGAGGTCACGCGCTTCATCAACGGTGGCCGTCCCACCAGCCGCGAGACGATCGAGACGCGGTCCCTGCCGCGGCTCCTGCACGACTACCCGTGCTGGGGGACCCGTGGGTACTGGGCCGCGCAGGAGAGGATCACCGGCACCTTCCTGGGTTGGTTCGAGTTCCGGCCGCTGGAGGAGCACAGCCCCGCTGTGGTCGAACTCGGCTACCGGTTGAGCCAGGCGGCGTGGGGGCGCGGCTACGCCACCGAAGGCTCCAGGGCCCTGATCCACAAGGGGTTCACGGATCTGGACGTCGAGCGGGTCACGGCGAACACAATGGCCGTCAACACTCGGTCCCGTCGTGTCATGGAGAAGTCGGGCCTGTCCTTCGTCCGGAACTTCACCGGGGACTGGCCGGAGGCGATCGAGGGCTCCGAGCACGGTGAAGTCGAGTACGAACTCACCCGGACCGAGTGGGAACAGCCTCGGTAGACGTCAACGGCCCCGTCCACGACTCTTGACGATTCCTCATGTTCCTGCACCTTCCGACCCGATGGCGCATCCCGTAGCCAGCACCGAACCGTCCGGACGGTCAGAACTGTGCCAGCGCCTGGCAGGTCGGCACGGCCCCTATCGGGACACACGCGGCCGGCCTGGTGCCAGCACGGTACGGCGGCGAGCGCGTCGGCGAGGGCTGCGCCGTGCAGGAATGCGGACCCGTGACCACGGATGCCGTCCCAGGCCACCGGTACCAGGCGAGTGCGCCCCGGGGCGGTGCGGACATCTCCGGCCAGCGGGATGTCAGGGCAGGACAGGCAGCGGTCAGGTCGGCCAGGAGCGGGGCGGGCAGCGTTTGGGCGGCGGTCAGGGGCGCGTAGGGGTGGCCGGGCAAGCTCACGATCCAGCGGTGGTCGAGGAGGGCGAGCACCGGCGGGCTGGTCGCGGCCGTCCTGCACTCCGTGGAGGCAGATTGAGCGGTGAACTGCTCCCGGAGCGGCGGGCCTCGACAGCCATCCACATGACCCCACGGTCCAGTGCTGCGACCGGGAAGGTTCACCAGGTTGGGCCGCGCTGACGACTCCCTCCGGCTCAGGTGGGATCCGGGGGCGCAGCCCATGATGGCGATTCCTGGAAACACGACCGACGTTGCTTCTTGCCTCACTTGATCTGCTGTTCGGTGCGGGCTTGGGGCAGCCCTGCCGCCTCCGCGGGGGTGGTCGGTCGTGCCGCATATCGGTGACGCATGGCCTCGCTGGCTGCGGGGCCTGCGGTGAAGACGTAGGTGTCGCTGTCGTCGAGCCGGCGGCCGGTCTTGGCGTCGACGACGACGGGCTCGACTTCCTCGCCGCTGTGCGCGTCGATGAGGATCATGCTGCGTTCGGCCGGCGTGAGGCGGGAGTTACCCCACGCGGCCAGGGCGACGACCACCGGTCGGAGGGAGCGCCCGAGTTCGGTGAGGACGTACTCGTGGCGTACGGGGTTGGTCTGGTAGGGCCGGCGCTCCAGTAGTCCGTCGGCGACGAGGGTCTTCAGCCGGGTGGTGAGCATGCTGGAGGAGATGCCCAGACTCTCCTGGAACTGGTCGAAGCGCGTGTAACCGTCGAAAGCGTCGTGGAGAATCAGCAGCGTCCACCACTCGCCTACGTGTTCCACCGTCGTGGACAGTGGGCACTCCCGGTCCTCCAGCCTGATCCGGCTTGCCATGGCAGCCATCCCCTCGGTTACTGCTAAAGTCGAAGTTAGTAGCTTCTACTTTAGCAGTAATGGCGGGAGCGGTGCCTTCTGCGCCCGCACCCGGAACGGAGCACACCGTGACCACACCCCTCAGCGAATCCCTTGAAGGCCGACGCGCCCTGGTCACCGGCGGCACCAAGGGCACCGGAGCCGCCATCGCCCGACGTCTCGCCCAGGCAGGCGCGACCGTTCTGGTCACGGCCCGCAGCCGCCCCGACACCGTCGAGGAGAAGGCGTTCATCACCGCCGACCTGTCCACCGCCCAGGGCGCAGTCCACGTAGCAGCCGAGGTGGACGCCCGCGTGGGAGGCGTCGACATCTTGGTCAACACCCTCGGCGGGTCCGAGTCGCCGGCTGGAGGGTTCGCCGCGCTCGGCGAGGACGACTGGGCCAGGGAGCTGAACACGAACCTGCTGGCCGCCGTCCGCCTGGACCGCGCACTCCTGCCGCACATGATCGCCACAGGTAAGGGTGTGATCGTGCATGTCACCTCTATCCAGCGCCGCATGCCGCTGTGGAACGGAACCCTGGCCTACGCCGCCGCCAAGGCCGCCCTGACCACCTACAGCAAGGGCCTGGCCAACGAGGTCGCCCCGCACGGTGTCCGCGTCAACACCGTCTCGCCCGGTTTCGTGCAGACCTCGGCCGCCGACAACCTCGTCGCCCGGATCGCCCACGACGCAGACATCACGCAGGAAGCGGCGCTGGGCCGGCTCATGGACTCCCTGGGCGGGATCCCGCTGGGCCGTCCCAACCGGCCCGAGGAAGTCGCCGAGCTCGTCGCCTTCCTCGTCTCCGACCGCGCCTCGGCCATCGTCGGCGCCGAACACGTCATCGACGGCGGCACCACCCCCACCGTCTGAACCCGCCACCATCCCAAGGAGCGTCATGCACGACAACCAGCCCCGAACCAGCACCCCAAACACCCTGCCCGAGGTGATTACCCGCTACCTGACAGCGCACCGCGCCCACGACACCGCCAGCGCACTCACGGCGTTCACTCGCGAAGCCACAGTGATCGACGACGGCAACACCTACGAGGGCATCGAGGCGATCAGGGAGTGGCTCGACCGATCGGCCACCGAATTCACCTACACCATCCACCTCACCGGCGCCCAGCAGACGGACGCAACCCGCTACATCGCCACCCACCACCTCGAGGGCAACTTTCCCGGCGGGACCATCGATCTGCGCTACCAGTTCACACTCCGCGACGGCCTCATCGAACGCCTCGTCATCGAACCCTGAGTCCCTGCCGGCGCCACCCGTTGCCGCCTCAGGCGAAAAACCCCGCTCACCCCGCAATCTCGGTGACTCACCTTCCTGCCAGGTCAGGCCACCAATTCAGGGGCCGTCCGCCCCAGCGGATGCCTTTCTCGCTGCGAATGCGGGCGTGTTGCTTGCGTTCGGCGGCCAGGACGTCCGGTGGCGAGCGGTGGCGTTGCGCCACCGGAGGTAGGCGTGCAGGCTCGGGTCTGCACGGTGTGGTTGGGTGATCGGAGTTGGCGATGGTGAACTGCCGCAGTGGTCCGAAGTGCGCCTCGATCGGTTGGCCCACGAGGCGTATGTCGGGGTGAAGCACAGCTCGACCTTGTGCTTCTTCGCCCAGCGGCGGATGCCAGCGCCTTGCGGACGGACAGGTTGTCCAGGATGACGCAGATCGGGTGCCGTCGGGCCGGGCGGCACCTATCGAATTCACCGCGGCCAGCGTATCGGTGGCGCTCTTCCTTCGGCGGTTGACGCCCCACAGGGTGTCGTCGCCGAGCGGGTAGCAGCCGTGGCAACAGCCGCACGCCGTGCGTGTGCCCGGCTCTATCGCCGAGCCCGCCGCAGCACACAGTCCCCGCAGAGCCCTCCGCCGGGTACGCGGTAGTACAGGCAGCAGCTGCGTCGTGAGAATGCCGGAAGGGTGGGATCCAACGTTCCGGTGTCGCGCAGATGCGGGTCTTCGAGCAGGCAGGCGGCGAGTGCCACGGCGCGATCCGCCGCTTCCGGCCGGCTCGACCTGCGACACCAGTCGTGCAGCACACGGAGGGTGCCGACCAGCGCCGAGGCGGCGTTGCCCCACAGCACCTGGGAGGAGAGCCGGGACTCGGCGCTGATGGCGTGGTGCAGCGGCACCAAGTGATCGTGCAGTACGGCCGCTTGCAGCCGGCATGCGAGGCTCTGCTCGGAGGCCGACGGCAGGGAGGTCGGCGCGGGCAGCCAGAGTTCGTCGGGTGTGCTCCGATTCGGATGCCACCACAACGCGTCGCTGTCGAGATCGGGGACGTCCCCGGCCACCGCCGCGGGTGCTAGCGCGATCGACCACAGTCGCCCGGCGAGTCCCTGGTAGACAAGGGAGGCCGCGACCCCGCGGTCCGCTGTGCCGAGCTGTGTGGCGACCGTTTTCAGACGATGACGCAATGCCGACGGGTGTCCCCCTCGGTACAGCTCCGACAGGGGAAGAAATCCCTGGTCGCGAGGTGATCCGAGGTCGGTCCGGACGGTGAAGAACGGTCCCACGGCGGCGGTGCGACCGAGCGTTGCGGTCATCGGCTCCTGCGGCACCGTTCCTCCTCAGTTCGGGCTGGATGGCTCGGACCCGGCCGGATCGCCCTGGTGGTCGAACATCCAAGAGACGCTGCCTCAGCCTCAAGCCCGGAGCTTCGCGCACCATACCGATGGGCAGCCGCTGGAGCGGTGTGTCCTCCGCGGGGGCGGTTTCAACTCACCAGCAGGACGGCGCCCACCGGTATCAGGCATGACGCGAACTCGCCCACCACACCGACACCGTCGGGCCTCTCAGCGGTCCACGAGGCGCAGAAGGTACGTGTCCATGTTCCATCCATGGCGGGCATGTGCCGCAGCCCGCACCTGACGGATGCGGTCGGACACTTCACGCAGTGGACCGGGAACGAGCAGTTCGTCCGGAGTGCCGAGGTAGGCGCCCCAGTAGATCCAGACGTCGTCGCCGTCGACCTGGTCGAAAGACTCGTTCGCATCAAGCATGACGACCATGTCCCCGTCGTCGTTCTGGCCCACTTCGGGTCGCCGTCGCCCTCGGCTGCGCGCTGCGCCACCCGCATCGTCTCGTCCACGCGGAAGGCGTTGCGGAAGGCGTTGCCCCGGAACACCCCCGGGCTGCGACTCCGATTGGCCTGGGCTGCCGTATCTGCGAGCGCCGCGACTGCGCCCAGCGGACCCGGCCGTCGACCGGTGGCCGACTGGCCGTCGAGCCCGACCGACGTACCCACGTCCCCTATCCCGTGGAGACGTCGGGCAGCAAGGGGTGAGCGGTCCGCAAGGCGGCAGCACCCAGGCCGCTCACCCGCCGCCTGCCGGAGCTGGGGGCGGCACCCTGAGGGGCTGGTCCACATTCGAGAGGCCGAGGTGCCGGATCACGGCTGGGCATGTGGGCGCCCGATGGCCCCTGGGAAAGGGAGACCATCCTGCGCCGTCGGCCGCTCCAGGGTGGACCATGGAAGCCCAAGCACTCCATAGGTACGGGGCGGGGTCGCGGGCTCTGGCCCGCGGAGGCCCCTTGTGGTCCAGCGCATGGAAGGAGTGCCCGTGTGAGCACAGCCGGTGGGCGTCCGGGTGGCACCGGCCAGCCGGAGGGGCGATCGTCGCAGCCGAGTGGGCTGATGGATCTTCTCGGCGTTGCTGCGGTGCTGTTGGATGCCGAGGGGCGGATCGATTTGTGGAGCCCGGAGGCCGAGGACCTGTTCGGCTATACCGCTGAGGAGGCGCTCGGGCAGTACGCTGCGCCGCTGCTCGTTCACGAGCAGCAATGGGATCTGATGATCAAGCTGTTTGCCGAGGTCATGGATACCGGAGAGCGGTGGGCCGGGGCGTTCCCCATCCGGCACAAGGACGGCAGCACTCGCTTGGTGGAGTTCCGCAACATGCGGCTGCTGGACGGCCTCGGTGACTTCTACGCCCTTGGCCTGGCCACCGACGGGTCAACGCTTCGGGAGGTCGAACGGGACCTTGCCCTGTCCACCCGGCTGATTTCTCAGTCGCCCATCGGGCTGGCGATCCTCGATACCGATCTGCGGTACGTCGCCGTCAACCCCGCTTTGGAGCGGATGCACGGCATTCCCGCGGAAGACCACCTGGGTCGGCACTACCGCGAGATCATGACCTCGGCGAAGTTCGAGGGGCCGGAGGCCGGGATGCGGCAGGTCCTCAAGACCGGGGTCCCCATGGTCGACGAGTACACCATCGTGGGCCACACCCCCGCCGACCCACGCAAGCACGCCTGGTCGATCTCGCTGTACCGACTGGACGACCCCCAGGGGCGGGTCCTCGGGGTGGCCGACCTGGTAGTGGATGTCACCAACCGTTATCAGGCGGCGACGGAGGCCGCCGAGGCCCGACGGCGCCTGGCCTTGATCGCCGACGGCTCCGCTCGCATCGGCACCACCTTGGAGGTCGAACAGACCGCCCGGGAGCTTGCCGGCGTCGCCGTTCCCGAGCTCGCCGACATGGCCACGGTCGACGTCCTCGATTCCGTCCTCGACGAGCACCGTCCGCCCTTGGGCGACGGTCCCGCGCTCTTCCGCGCCCTCGCGGTGCAGGCCGCGTATGTCACCGAAGCCGTCCAGGCAGCGGACCCGCCGGGCGAGATCGCTGCTTACGACGCCGACCGCCTGCCCACCGAATGCGTACGCACCGGCCGGCCGATCTTGATCTCCCACATGGATGACGCCGCCATGGCCCGCATCGCCCGGGACGACCGCGCCGCCACGGTGCTGGCCCGCGCCGGCGTGCATTCCTACATGCTGCTCCCGCTCACCGCTCGCGGCCAGATCCTTGGCTTCCTGGGGCTGAGCCGTGCCCGTAACCCGCAGCCCTTCGATGAGGACGACCTCGCCCTCGCCGGTGAGCTGGCCTCCCGCGCCGCGGTGTGCATCGACAACGCCCGCTCGCACCAGACGGTCCGCAATGCAGCCGAGACCCTTCAGCGCAGCCTGCTGCCGGATCACCCGCCGCACCTCCCCGGCCTTGAGGTCGCTTCCCGGTACCGGCCTGCACAAGCGGCCTACGAGGTCGGTGGCGACTGGTACGACGTCCTCCCGCTCGACGGCGACAAGACCGTGCTGGTTGTGGGAGACGTCATGGGCAGTGGTATCGACGCCGCCGTCACCATGGGCCGCCTGCGCACCGGCACCAACGACTTCGCCGACCTCGACCTGGACCCTGCCCAGGTCCTCCATCACCTCGACAAGATCACCTCAGGGCTTGAGCAGTACATCGCCACCTGCGTCTATGCCGTCTACGATCCGCACCGCGCGGAGTGCCACATCTCCACCGCAGGCCATCTGCCGCCGGTCCTGGTGCGCAATGGCAAGCACCCGGAACTGCTCGACCTTCCGACCGGCACCCCACTCGGGGTTGGTGGCGTGCCCTTCGTGACCACGACCATCCCCGTCGGCGCTGGTGATCGGCTGGTCCTGTACACCGACGGACTCGTCGAGGTCCGTCATCACCCCATCGACGAACGCCTCAACACCCTCCTGCGCCTGCTGGACGCACCCGACCGCACGTTGGAGGAAACCTGCGGCCGACTCCTTCGCGAACTCCGGCTTCCCGCTGATCCGGATGATGTCGCCGTGCTCATCGCACGCATGCAACCCTTCGCATCCGACTCTTGACGTACGCCCCAGTCCGGCAGATCGCGAGAATGATCATCTGCGCGGGGCTGAAGACCGTCGGATGGATCACGCCTGACACGTCCCTCCCCAACCCACTCGAACCGGCCGCGTACCGCCGTGACGGGCGGCCGGTATACCCGATCCGCAGGGCCTCACCCGACGCCGACTTCACCAAGCCCGGTGACGAGGGCGGCACCCCGAGCGGTGGACCCAGCACGTCACCCTCAGCCATTGCGCCTTCGGCGACATTCCCTGGACACCGAACAAAACTCAGGACAGACGTTTGCATCGGGGTCAACCGTAAAGATCGAGCCTGCCCAACCGCTCAGGCCTGCGAGGCTGCCCGCTCCCCAATTCCAGGCACGAGACCATAGAACTAACAAGCCACCACATTCAGCTGACGATGCGTCAGCTAAATCAGCATGCACCCTGCCAGAGGCGGGTGCCGGTGGCGGGTGAGGGCTGCCGCCAGGAGGGCGATGCGGCTCGCCTGTACGGCGGAGGCGGTGAGGAGAGGGGGCGTGGCCTTGGACCTGGTTTCCACGCGGGCCGAGTTCCAGGGCGGTGGTCCTGGTCAGTCCGTGCAGGGCCCAGGTGCTGGTGGTGTACGCGCTGGGGTGGTGCGCGGTGAGGGCTGCGCGGGAGGTGTCGGTCGCGATGACCGTGGCGCCTTCCTGTTCGAGGGCCTCGGCCTCGGCCGCTGTCCGGCCGCGTGCGGCGCCGGTGACCATCACGACCTTTCCCGTCGGGCGGCGGCTCACGGCCGCTCCCGAGATTCGCGCCTGCCGGCGGGGAGGGGGACGGGGGTGGTGCCGGGCACGATGGTGTTGGAGATGCTGCCGATCTCCTGCACGGTGAGGGTGACGGTGTCGCCGGGCTTGAGCGGGGGTGGGGACTGCTTGCCGTTGCGGCCCCAGAGTTCGGCGAGGCAGCCGCAGGTGCCGGAGCCGAGGACGTCGCCGGGCAGGACGCGGGTGCCTCGGGAGGTGTAGGCGACCATCTCCTCGAATGTCCAGCTCATGTTGGACAGCAGGTCGGAGCCGACGAGCTGGCCGTTGACCTCGGCGGTCAGAGCGAGGCGCAGCAGGCCGTCGGTGTCCCAGTAGGGCTCCAGTTCGTCCGCGGTGACGAGGCAGGGTCCGAGGGTGGTGGCGGTGTCCTTGCCCTTGCAGGTGCCGAGGCCGACCTTCATCTCGGCGGACTGGAGGTCCCGGGCCGACCAGTCGTTGACGACGGTGTAGCCGAGGATGTGGTTGCGGGCCTGTTCCGGGGTGAGGTCGCTTCCTTCGCGGCCGATGACCACGGCGACCTCCAGCTCGAAGTCGAAGGTGTCGGAGCCGGGCGGGTACGGGATGTCGTCGTGCGGCCCGAAGACGGCGTGCGGGTTGGTGAAGTAGTAGGTGGGTGCCGCGTACCACTGTTCCGGCACGCCGGAGGTCCCGTCGATGGAGCGGCGCACGCCTTCTACGTGCTCCTCGAAGGTCACGAAGTCCCGTATGGAGGTGGGCTGGAGCGGAGGCAGCAGGCGCACCTCGGCGAGCGGCGGCCCGGGGGGTACGTCGAGTGCGGCAGCTCCGGCGTCGAGCAGTGCCTCAGGTCCCTCGCCGCGGGCGATGATCTCGGTGAGGGAGCGGACTCCGGGCAGCGGGTAGAGGGTGTCGTTCTCCACCACCGCGACCTGCGTGTGGTGTCGGTGGGTGTAGGCGGCGAAGCGCATGGTCGGCTCCTGGCGAGGTGGTTCCGTGGGGCGGCGCGGGCGGATTCCTGCGGGTTGGCCGGGACCCGCCCGCGCGGCGGGCTCGGATCAGACCGGCGGGGCGACGAAGACGCCGCGGTCGGGGTCGTTGAACGACTCCTTGGCGACGATCTCGTTCATCGCGTTGGCGGTGCCCCACTGGTCGGTGACCTCGGGCTGGGAGAAGTCGTAGACGTGCGGGTGCCAGGTGTCCTCGTCCAGGCACTCCAGCTCCGTCGTGTATTCGACGGTGTTGCCATGCGGGTCGAGGAAGTACGTGAAGGTGTTGTCGCCGGCCATGTGGCGGCCGGGGCCCCACACCTTGGTGAATCCGGCACGGAGTGCCCGGCCGGAGCCGCGCATGTACTCGTCGATGCCGCGCATCTCGAAGGAGAGGTGGTGCAGTGAGGTGTGGGGGCCCTGGCGATGGCCATCAAGTGGTGCTGGTTGCTGATCCGCATGAAGTGCATGACCTCGCCCATGTGCGGCGAGCTGAGGGTGTCCGAGAGCCGGAAGCCCAGGTGCTTCTCGTACCAGGTGCGGGTGCGGTGGATGTCGTTCGAGTTCAGCACCACGTGTGAGAGCTTGACCGGGATGGACTCGCGTTCCTCGATCTTGCGGTGCCGGCGCGCCTGGACGTCGGCGGAGACCTCGATGGTGCGGCCGTCGATGTCGAAGAAGCGGAAGCCGTAGCCGCCGCCGGGGGTGTCGACCGTCCCGGGCTGGGTGATCAGCTGCACGCCGCCGGCGAGGAGCCGCTCGGCGAGGGTGTCGACGTCGGCGGGGTGGGCGGCGCCGTAGGAGACGAGGTCGAGGAGATTTTCGTCGCCCTTGCGCAGTCGGACCACATACTGCTCGGGGAAGCCTTCGGCGACGAGGAAGGAGATGCCGGAGTCCTCGGCGACCTTGGTCAGGCCCCAGACGCCGGAGTAGAAGTCGAGCTGCTTGTCGTAGTCGGGCACGGCGAGGTCGACGTGCCGCAGGTGGGTGAGCAGACGTGCGCTCATGGGGTTGTCTCCTCTTCAGGGCTGGACGGCTGGGGCGG
The DNA here is from genome assembly GCF_009811555.1 of Streptomyces caniferus. Lineage (GTDB taxonomy): Bacteria > Actinomycetota > Actinomycetes > Streptomycetales > Streptomycetaceae > Streptomyces > Streptomyces caniferus. Next base: position 1,660,963 of record NZ_BLIN01000003.1, read on the forward strand.
TGGGAGCGTGAGGAGCGCGGCGGCGTTGCCGCCGCGGACTCGGTGGAGGTCGGTGTCGGACAGGCCCGCCGCGCGCAGGGCGCCGACCGGGTCCTGGGCCCCCATGTCGAAGGCGAAGTCCGAGCCGAGGAGCACTCGGTCGGCGCCCGCGACCCGTACCAGCTCCCGCAGGACGTGCGGGTCGTGGACGAGGGAGTCGAAGTACAGCCGCCGCAGGTAACTGCTGGGCGCGTGGGCGCAGTCCGCGGCGGCGTCGGTGCGGGCCCGCCACGCGTGGTCGGCCCGGCCGATGTGGGTGGGCAGGTAGCCGCCACCGTGGGCGGCGATCAGCGTAAGGCCGGGGTGCCGGTCCAGGACGCCGGAGAAGATCAGGTGCGACAGGGCGACCGCGTGCTCCACGGGCTGGCCGACCGAGTTGGAGAGGTACCAGCGGTCCAGCCGTTCGTCCAGCGTGCAGCCGAAAGGGTGCAGAAAGAGGAGCGCGCCGGTCTCCTCGGCCCGGGTCCAGAAGGGCTCGTAGGCCGGGTCGGAGAGTTCCCGGCCGGGCGCGTGGCTGGATCTCCGCTCCGCGGAGCCCCTGTTCCAGGGCGTGGTCCAGGGCCCGGACGGCGAGGTGCGGGTGCTGCAGCGGGACCAGTCCGAGTCCTTGCAGCCGGTCCGGTGCGGCCGAACAGTGGGCGGCGGTGGCTTCGCCCGCGAGGCGGAACACCTTCTCGGCTACCGTCTTGTCGGCCCAGTAGTGGGGCTGACCAGTTGCACATCGACGCCTTGAGCGTCCATCAGGGCCAGGCGGGCGACGGTGTCGATCATGCGGGGTGCCCGTTCGCGGACCATGGGCCCGCTCACCGCCAGGGCGGCGGGGCCGTTGCGGCGGGCGTCCAGGCTCCGCGCCTCGGCCAGGCCCGGAGCTCCTTCCACCATGGCCTCGATCTCGGGCAGCAGGACGTGGGCGTGAACGTCCACGGTGGGCGGGGAAGGGGTCACGGAAGCTCCCGGAGCATGGTCATCGTGCGGTTAATGAGGCCGGGGATGTCCGTGTCCGGGGTGCCGTCCAGCTGCCATTGGCCGATCTGCACCGACGCTTCCGCCACCGGGCGGACGCGGTTGATCCGGCGCTCGTAATACGCCTGGAGCAGGGCGTCGTCCCAGGTGTCCGCCGCGGCGAGCATGCCGGTGAGCACCCAGGCGTCCTCCAGCGAGAGGGCGGCGCCCTGGGCGAGGGTGGGCGGGCTGCTGTCCGGTCGGCCGCGTCCTGTTCCTCTGCTGGCGCTGGCACCACTCGGTGAGCCCTTCCAGGGCGGCTTCGCGGGCGGCCCCGTCGACCGCGACCGCGGCCTTCACAGCGCTCGGATGCTGTGTCACGTAGACCGCGCCGACCGGCTTGACACGCAGACGTTGGGCCTCCGCCTCCAGGGCTTGGCGGCGGTCTCCCTCCGGCCCCTTACGGCGTCGGCCAGATCGGCGTAGAACGGCACGCGGGGTGCTGCCGGGAGGATTTCGGTGCAGGCGGTCAGCTCGCCGACTCGGCCGGTGGAGGTGTCCAGGATGTGGGAGAACTCTTTGCGAACCCGTTCTGCAAGGTCCGGCACGGGCAGGGAGTGCAGGTACAAGTTCGCGGCGTCGTAGCCAGAGGGGGCGGTGCCCCAGCCCTCCCAGTCCATGAGGGTCAACTGTGGTCAGGCTCGGACGCATACCGCCCAGCGAATCGAACGCCCGAACCGGAGCGCCCGGAACCACTCGGGAAGGTCAACCCCTTCCGAGCGCTCCTCTGACCAACCAAAGAATCGCCCCGGCCGTTGAGGCCGGGGCGATTTTGCGCTGCTTCGATTACCTCAGGACACTGCAGTTCGCAGTCGTTCCCCGGCGCCAACCCAGCTTTTCGCAGGTGGCGCCCTGCCAGAAACCCGAAATTCCATGCTTCTTGATTGAGGTCAATGAGGGGCTGTCATTAGGCCGGCAGACCCTATTGCAAGATCGAAGCCTAGTATTTCACGATTCCCTTTGTGTCACCTATGTCCAGCACGAAATCGCTGACCACCGCCGTGCATGGCGTCAGCTGAAGGAAACGGCAACGACATACGCTAGGGAGACTTCTTGAAAACGAATCTGTTCGGTGAATCCTCCGAGGTTTGGATGTAGATTCCGTCCTTGGCTCCCTTACCCATGACGTAAAGGTCATCTATGAGCGCGCGGATCTTTGGACCCGTCTTGAGATCGAGAGTAATCTGCTGATCCGCCAAGGAGGTGGGCCTCTTCGGTAGGGTCCATGTCCCCTCGCCGGTGATGGAACCTACGGGTGTCTCGCCGACCAAGCCACCTGGAATCTTTACCGCCTCGGCCGTGCCGTCTTCATGCAGGGTTACCCGTGCCCCCCGAGGTCCGGACCAGGTACCTATCAGTTCGCTCCGCTTTGCGGAGGCACCAGTGAAGAACCCCGAGTCAATAACGCAGTAGAGGAGAAATCCTCCACCGGCGAGCGCCAGTACGACGCAGAGCACGGAAATCATGATGACTTTTTTCATCGCAAGTTCACCTCCTCCTCCCAATAAACGGCCTGATGCTTTGTCCTGAGCGGAAGATCGAACCGATCCGCAATATAGGTGAGTGGGTTACCGACATATTTCTCAATATACTCCTTGGCGGGCCCCGGTAGGTGAGTGAAGGAGGTGATAGTGGTGTCGTTATCGATCTGGATACCTATCTTGACTTTCCCTGTCTTGGAGTCTCGCGAGATGACCTTGAATTTATAGCCGTATGAACCAACGAAGGTGGCGGTTGAGGTGCCGAACTTCCCGCCGGAGGCCCGGTTCTTGGCTGTTCCTGTCCAGCCGAGCGAGAGTACATCCGTGGCGTCCGATAGCAGGCGAGGCCAGCCCTCAAGCTTCATAACGCTATAACCGCCAAGGAAATCGTCCGGATCGCCGTTGCGGATCTTCGTGACGATCTCTGCGCGGACGTAGTCCATCGAATGATCATTGCGGATTTGCTCGGTGAACTCGTCTCCGACGGTGAAGAAGTCCACCTTGTTTCCAGTGCCGAACAGCCATTGGAATCCGAGGTCGATGGCATCCGGCTTGGGGCCTTGACCATCCTTCCAGTCGGCGACGAGCGCTTCCCGCAGGAACTGGAGCTGCTGCCGCTCCACTTCCGAAAGGGCCTGTTCTGCCTTGCGGCGCCGTTCCTCCTCCTGACGGCGAGCCTCTTCTTCTTCGCGCTTCTTAGTGACGTAGGTGGCGAGGGTTTGCTTGTAAGCCGTAGCAGCGGCCGCTGCGTCCTTGCCGGCGGATTCTGCTGAGGCGCGTGCTGCGTTCGCAGCAGTGTAGGCGGAGTTGGCGGAGGCGTTCGCTTGCATGGCGGAGACGGAGGCGCGTGATGCCTCGTATTCGGCCTTGTCGGCATCGCGTTCGGCTGCGTTGGCTGCCGCGTCGGCGGTGCGTGCGGACTTTGCGGCGGCGGCTGCCGACTCTTCGGCTTCCGTTGCGTGCTTGCTGGCTTGCTTGGCGTATTCGTTCGCCTGGCCGGCCGCCTGCGTTGCCTCTTTGCTGTACTTTTCAGCGTCAGCTGCGGCGTTGTTGGCCTTGGCCGCGACGACCCTTGCTTCCGCTGCGTTCTTTTGCGCGGTGGCGGCCGTTCCGGCGGCTTCAGCGATGAGTTGCTGGACTATGACGACATGGATGGCGGTGAGATGGTCCCGGCGCGCGCTCGCATATTGCCCCACTTGGATGAAATCATGCAGGGCCTCGGGGGTTCCTTCGAGAGCGATCCGGGCCGCTGCCTTGGTCTCGTCACCGCCGCTACCTGCCAGCTGGGTAGCGCGGATCCGTTCGTCGAGTTCCTGGGCAGCGTACTGGCCCTCGCTTAAGAATTCGCGGAGCTTGGCGACTGAGCCATCCCTCAAAGCTGCCTGGGCGGCTTTGTTGAGCTCCGTACCCCCGCTGCCGGCGATCCGGGTGACGAGGATGCCGTAGTCGGTCTGTGCGGCCTCATCCGCGCCGGTGCGGAGGAACTCTGTGATCTGCTTTGCGTCGCCCTTGAGTGCCTCGTCGGCCGCCTTGCGAACGTCCTCGTAAGTGCTGTTGATCGCGAGGTTCTGGACTCGTGATCGCTCGTCCTGTTCTGCGGCCTGCTGCCAGCCGGTGCGCAGGTACTCCTTAACGGCGTCGTCGGAGCCTGTCAGTGCGGCCTTAGCGGCTGCCTGGCTCCAAGGTCCGCGAACCTTCATTGCCAGGACAGCGGCCCGGCGGCCCTTGGCCACCACGTCCTTGACGTCGGCATCAGACTTGGCGGCTTCAGCGACCAGGCGCCTGGCTTCGTCGTCGAGCTCCTGGGCAGTCTTGGCCTGTTTCTTTGCTTCTGCCTCCTCCAGCGTCTGGGCCTGCTGCTCGGCCCTGGCCTGCGTGATGCCGGCTTGGGTTCGGGCCTTGAGCTCCTCGGCTTCGACCTTGGTCGCGATGTTGTGGACCTTGTTAGCGGTGGCAACCGCCTCAGTTGCCTTGTCAGCAGCCTCCTTGGCTGCATCGGCATGTCCGGAGGACTCCTTGGCAGCCGTTGCTGCCTCACCCGCATGATCTGCTGCCTGTTTCGCTGCGGTCGCGGCATTTCTGGCGTGCCTGGCAGCGTCACGTGCCGCTACCCGGGCGTCCTTCGCAGCGTCGGCGGCTTCATAGGCGAGGTTGCGTGCTGCGAGGGCTGCACGGCGTGATTCCCGGGCCTGGCTGCGGGCGGTTGCCGCCCACTGCTTGGCCTTGGCGAACTCGGCACTTGCCGTGCCCGCATGACGGCCGGCCTCATCAGCCGCATCGGCGGCAGCATCTGCATTGCTGCTGGCGCTGGAGGCTGCGTTTGCCGCATCACCGGCCGCTCGGGCGGCGATCTCCACCTGCGCGGCGGCTTGTTCTGACTTCTCGGCGGCAGCTGCCGCGGTGTTGGCTTGCTCGGCAGCCTTACGCGCAACCGAAGCGGTGCTGGCGTCGGTCGCTGCGTTGGCAGCTGCTTCACGGGCCCGTGAAGCAGCTGCGGCGGCTGCGGAGGCCGCCGCAGCCGCCTTTGCCGCGGCGTTCGCAGCCATCCGGGCTGCGTGGTTGGCGGCTTGTGCCGCACCAATGGCATCCTGCGCGGCTTGGGCCGCTCCTTGAGCCGCGGCGGCGGCTTTGACCCCGGCCTTGGCTGACTTAGACGTCGTTTCTTTTGGGACGAGAGACCTACACCGATGGTCTGACGCGCTGCCCGATGTGTTTCATCACGTCTGCTGGTCCGATAGCGGAGTGAGTGATCTTGTGAACGAGCCAGGGCCAGCCGTCATTCTGCGCTTGGCCGAGGAAAAGAACGTCTGGCTGTGCACCGTGCGTCCGGACGGCTCTGCCCACGTCACGCCTGTCTGGTTCGTCTACCAGAGCTCCCGGTGGTGGATCGGTTCGGATCACAGCTCCGTCAAGGTCAGAAACATCGGCAAGGAGCCCCGCGTGTCCCTGGCTTTGGAGGACGGCCGGTTCCCGGTCGTCGCCGAAGGAGACGCATTACTGATTCGTGATGGGTTCCCTCATGGGGTCGTGACCGCGTTCGAGCAGAAATATGGTTGGGATGTATCCGCACCCACAGGTCCTGGAAGCAAGCGAGTTCTGCTGGAAGTCCATGTGCGTCGGTGGCTGTTGGCCGGCACGGCGCAGTGACGACGGTGGCAACAGTCGACCTCAAGCCATGAGCCGACGATGACAGATGAGGGCTGCGGCGATGCCGACGAAGGCGAGGAAGTGTTCGGCCTTGCGTTCGTAGCGTCGGTGGAGTCGTCGGCAGCCGCTCAGCCAGGACACCGTTCTCTCGACTACCCAGCGGTGGCGGCCCAGCCGCGTGGAGGGCTCGATGCCTTTGCGGGCGATGCGGTGGCGGATGCCTCTTTCGCGGAGCCATCGGCGCAGGTGGTCGTAGTCGTATCCCTTGTCGGCGTGGAGCTTGGCCGGGCGTCGGCGGCGCGGGCCGCGTCGGGAGCGGATGGGCGGGATGCCGCGCACGAGCGGTTCCAGGCCGAGGCTGTCGTGCATGTTGGCGCCGGAGATGCCCAGCGACAGCGGTAGACCGTTCCGGTCCGTGACCAGGTGGATTTTCGATCCGGGCTTGCCACGGTCGGTCGGATTCGGTCCCGTCAGTGGCCCCCTTTTGCTGCCCGGACGCTGACAGAGTCGATGGCACAGCGCGACCAGTCCAGTTCTCCCCGGGCACCGAGATCGTCGAGGACGACCCGGTGGAGCCTGGCCCAGACCCGGTCCCTGCTCCACCGGGCGAAGCGCCGGTAGACGGTGGGCCAGGCCGGCCCGAACACCGGCGGCAGCTGCCGCCAGGTGCACCCCGAGGTGGCCACGAAGATGATCGCTGCCAGGCACTCACGGTCACCGGCTCGGCGACGTCCGCCGCCCTGCGGGCGTATGACTTCCGTCGGCGGCACCACCCGCCGGAACAGAGTCCACAACTCCTCCGGGACCAACCGTTCCACCAGATCCGTCATGCACGGCTCAACGAACCATCACGCCATTAGAAACGGTGTCTTAGCGGCGCTCTCGCCGGCCGCCTCGCTCTCTGCCTTGGCCTGGTCTGCCAGGTCCTTCGCGTCCCGGGCCGCCCGAACAGCACGCTCAGAAGCACTCTTGGCGGCCTCAGTCTGCTGCTTGGCCTCTTCGCCAGCTTGCTTGGCCTGTTCAGCCAGCTGGGAGACCGTGGCCCGTTCCTGGTCGCGGTTACGGGCGATGTTCTGCCCCACCGCGAGGAACTCGCGGACATCTTCGATGGAACCCCGCAGTGCGACGTTCGCGGCCTCCTTCGTGGCCGGGCCGCCAGCCGACATGATCTGCGTGGCACGGATCCGGTCATCCGTCTCCTGCGCTGGGAAGCGCTCCTGCTCAAGGAACTTGCGGACGTCCTCGATCGAGCCCCGCAGCGCAGCCTGGCCAGCCTTGTTGACCTCAGGGCCCCCCGCGGTGGTGATCTGCGTGGCAAGGATCCGCATGTCCGTCTCGGCCGGTTCCTTCCACCCATCCTTCAAGAACTTGAGCAGATCCTCTTTCGAACCGGACCGCAGCGCCTTTGAGACAGCCTCACGTACGGTCACGCCACCCGAGGTGAAAATCCGTGTCGCACTGATGCTGTAGTCGGTGAACTCGGCGAAATCCTTCTCACTGTCGAGGAACGTTTGGACGTCCTCATCGGTGCCCAACAGGGCAGCCTCGGCAGCTGCCTTGACCGTGGGACCACCCGTCGTCCACAGCTCCGCGACACGACCACGGGCGACAACACCGTTCTCCTGGAGGCCAGTTGCGGCCGCAGGAGGTGCATCAAGTAGTCCTGTGAGGAGCGTCAGAGGTAACAGGCACAAGCACAGCAAGCGTCTGCCGAACTCCCACCTGCCCCTAATTCTCGTCAAGCAATGGTCGTCTCGCACCGGTTGCCTTTCTCTTTTCAGTTACCTATGTGACGTCTTTCGACGCCGCGAGCATAACTGTCCAGATGGGCGACCGAGCCGAGGAATAAGGAGAGGATGGCTCAATCCAAGAACGATCCGGCGAGAATGTTTCGGGCACTTAAGACGAGCCGGCTCGTGAAAGGTTGTACGCCCCGACAGAGCTGTGATCAATCTGTAACTTGACTGAGAGGACTACTAGTTGAGTTTCGCGGGTGATAGGTTCACGGCTGACCATTCGGTTCATTTTCCCTGCGGTTTCCTGTTGTTGCCGCAGCACACATGGAAGGAACTTCTGGTGATATCTCGCGCGCGAAAGGCGCTGACTGTGGGCGTCATCAGTGGCGCCGCAGCTGTCGCGGGGGTCTCCACCCTCGCTGTTGCGCAGGCCGCGCCGCAATCCGCGCATAACGCTGCCCAGCAGTCCGCGGGCGATGCGAACCCGCCGTACGCGGTGGAGACCTTTGATTACCCGAACGCGGCAAAGATTCTCAGGGAACAGGGGATCCTGCTCCGCAAGGGCGACGGCCACATCATCCTCGCCGACTGCCAGGCCCCCGATGGCCAGGACATTCAGGTCTCGACCGGCGTCAATCACCCGGGGCAGACCAAGACGGGCAGGTACTGCTTCAAGGTCACCGGAACCGGCAAGACCGGCTACCTCACACTGGAACTCCCCCAGGTCTACAACATCATGACCGGCGACGTCGCCGTTCAGGCGGACCTCACCTCGGCTGGCAAAACTCAGAGCGTCGACGTGCCCAAGAACTTCACCAAGGGTGTCGGTCCCGGAGACAACCCGCCGGCCGGTCCCACCGTTCTGGTCGAGCTCCGCGTCAAGGGTTGACCCCAGAACCCCAGGCTCCCGCGCACACGCTGCCAGGCTGGCTAGTGTGGACTGTGGGCTGACCCCCGTGCGAGAGCCACGCCATTGGAGGCCGTTGCCGCCAAGCCCAATGGGACGTTCACGTCGCCGACTGGCCGGGCTTCGACTGCGACGACAGCCCAGCGCACACGGGCAGCGGAGCCGGCACATGGAAACTGGTGCCGGAAGACAAGCGCATCGGGATGGACAGCGACGTCGGATTGACCTTCAGCGGCAAGGGCTTCAAGTCTTCCTGGAGCAGCGATCGCGCTTCCCGGACCTCTAGCTTCTCAGCTGCCGGGAGCAGCCGCGCATACACCGCTCCGCTGAGGGCTTGGGCATCTGCCGTTTCCACTCAGCGCGTCCAAGTGCCGGAGCGGCACTCACTAAATGCCCCGGACGCAGATGCTGCGCACCAGCGCCACCGGTGCAGAGCTGCCGATCTCCCATCTATGAAATCGAAACCCAGACGAGGAAGACGTATGTCTGTCAGATGTTCGCGCGCGGCCCTGACCACAGGGCTTCTTGCCCCCGTCATCGCGGCCGGTGTGCTCGTTGCTGCTCCCGCGGACGCTGTTGTTGGCCCCGCCACCAAAGACGGCTCGTACCCGTTCACGGTGAAGCTGGACATCGGTGGGCAGCGCAGCTGCTCGGCCGCATTAGTCGATCAGCAGTGGCTGGTCACGGCCGCTAGTTGCTTTGCCGACAACCCCGCGGAGAGCCTGAAGGTTCCTGCTGGGGCGCCGAAGATGAAGACCACCGCCACAGTCGGCCGCACGGACCTGACGCGCGATGGCGGCACCGTGACCACCGTGGAGAAGCTGGTTCCCCGCGATGACCGTGACCTGGTAATGGCCAAACTGGCCAAGCCCGTCACGGATATCACCCCCGTCGAAATTACTGCCAAGGCCCCACTGCCAGGCGAGGACGTCTTCGTGAGCGGCTACGGCCGCACCAAGGACGAGTGGGTCCCCGACCGCCTGCACTACGGGCGGTTCTCCGTAGGCGCTGCGAAGCAGACCTCGCTCGGCATCACTGGTAAGGACAACAGTGCCGCCGTCTGTGAGGGGGATACCGGTGCTCCTGTATGGCGTGATATCGGCGGCCGCTACGAATTGGTCGGAGTCGGTAGTCAGTCCTGGCAGGGCGGCTGCTTCGGCCATGACGATGAGACCCGCGCCGATGCCGTCGCGTCCCGCACGGACGACATAGCCAGCTGGATCCAGACGGTGCGGCTTGCGACGAAGTTCGGGGACGTCAGCGATGTGATCACCTCGGCCGACTTCAACGGCGACGGCCGCACCGACGTTGCCGCCGTCATGAACGACGGCAACCTGCACGCCTTCTACGCCAAGCCGGACGGCACCCTGCAGTACGGCCGTGAGCTGTGGACCCATGATGGCACCTGGAAGGCTTTCCAGCAGATCATCGGTGGTGACTTCAACGGCGACGGCCAGGGCGACATCATCGCGCGCCGCGACGACGGCCAGCTCTTCCTCTACGCCGGCACAGCCAACGGCACACTGAAGCCCAGCGTGGAGGTCTGGTACGACAAGTCCTGGAAGGGGATGCCCCAGATCGTGCGCTTCCGCGCCGATGGCTCCGGACGGGATGGCCTGGCAGCCGTGTGGGATGACGGCTCGCTGCACGCCTACACCACCAAGACCGACGGCACCCTCAGCGGAGCCAAGCGCGACCTGTGGTACGACAAGTCCTGGGACGGCATGCGCATCCTGTCCAGCGGCGACTTCAACACCGACGGCAGAGACGACATCGTCGCCACTGACCCCGACGGCGGCTTCCGCCTCTACACCGGCAACGCCCAGGGCACCGTCACCCGCGCCCCTGACCTCTGGGACGACAAGTCCTGGCGCAACATGCGCGCCCTGCTCGGCGGCGACTTCAACGGGGACGGCAAGGCCGACATCGCCGCCCGCTGGAGCGACCGCAGCCTGCACCTTTACGCCGGCAACGGCAAGGGCACCCTCACCGCCGGTCCGTCCATGTGGCCCACCGCCTTGTAGCCCACTCAAGCACGCGTACGCGGTGTGGTGAGTGCACGGCCCAGAGGTGGTGTACTCACCACGTGAGGATGATCCAGCTGATCTACGGGATGTCCGCTCCGCGTACGCGGAGATGTTCCAATCGCCGCCGCATTCGACACCCACCGCTCACGTTGTCCGCTCCGCGCAGGCGGAGGTGAGCCGAGCATCTTCCAGGTGAGAGGGCCCGGGTAGCCGTCCTCTCCGCGCACGCAGAGAGCACCCTGAGCGGATCGGCTGGGCAGAGTGGATTGCCGGCTCACCTCCGCTCGGGCGGAGTGAGTGGTCGTGAGCAGGTCAGTGCCTGCGGGAGGCCGTATGGCCCCGGTAGGTTCAGGCGTGTGCATGACCGGCGTTCCTTGAATCACGAATTGGCAAAGCGCTCCTAACACCGCAGGTCGCGAAGGGTCCTCTCCGCGAAGGCGGAGGTGAACCGCCGGGGGCCGCCACCTCCGCTTGCGCGGAGAAGTCCTCTCCGCGAAGGCGGAGGTGAGCCGTTCGCCAACGACCCGGATATCACCCTGCACTTGCGCTCTCCGCGCGAGCGGAGGTGATCCGCCATGCCTGTGGTGTGTCGGACCGGAGGAGCTGCTGTAGATGCGGGCGAGGACTGGTGCGTGTTTGGGGCCAGGGCGTGCAGGGTCACCCTGCGGCGGCCAGTTACTTCAAGCTCGGGTTGGCAGCGCGTCACGGTCCAATACGATCCGGAAGCTCCCGACCGGTTTGCGATCGAAAGCTGGGACATGAATGTGCCCTACCTGCTGTTCACCACGCTCGAGACTGCGTCCACAGTGGACACGATGACAGGACTTATCGTGCGGTTACTCGCCATCTGACTCTGATCACCTGGCGCAGATACACACCGCGCGGGGCCGAGTGGTGGAGACGGACGTTGAAACGGTTGATACTGATCTCCGAGACCTCGCTTTTGAAAGGCAGCTTTCCACGCTCCGTGCCGCCATATTGCACGTCCGGCTTGCCAGCGTCTTGGCCGTCGACGCAGCGCGCAGTGGTGAAGACCTTGTTCGCCTAGAGCCGGAAGCCAACGCAGACGGGCAACTTGCCGACCCACACACTGTTCAAGGATAGCCACCTGATAGGACGCGGTCGGCAATGTGGCATCTGATCCACCGACTATGGCGGAGTCCGGAGTAGTGCCGGCGATGCAAGGCAAACGAGGCGGGTGATGCGGTTGCGATTTCGCTCGGCGGGATCACCGTCCGCTTTGGTATCTAACAGTGATGCACAGCGACGCCCCGATCCATTCCAGATAGACGGGCGGCCACTACGTCGGCACGGTGAACAAGTGACTGCGCATACTGGTATCAGACCTGCTCTGCCCCACACGCCCACTGCCACGGCGACACCCCTACGGTCGCCGGCAACTCGTACAGAACAAGCACACGGGCGCCGCACCTCGCACCCGAGTAGACATGGCGAGAGACCCCTGACCGGGGGCTCCAAGCTCTTCACGTCTGCCAGTGCGCCTTGTGGAAGGCATCGCGGATTTCAGCAGGCACTCGGCCACGGTCGTTGACCTCGTAGCCATTTCCCTCGCCCACGCACAGATCCTTGCAGCATCCTCTCCAGCCTTAGCCAAGCGCTTGGCCGCCTAGCCTTTGACTCTCCCAGCCTTCCGGGCTGCCTTGACTAAAGGGCCCGAAAGCCTCGAGCATCCGCCCGTAGGGTTCCGGGTTCGAGGACGACCTCATACGACACACCCTTGAGAGCGAAGGTGTGGGTAGCAGCGTCACACGCCTCTTCGCCCATGAGGTCGTCCGTGGAAATGACGACAATCCTCTGCACCATGAGGCAATCCTAGGGCCGCAGGGAAGCGGCGGATGCAAAGCCCACGAAGGCGCACTGCAGATAAGCCATCCCGCTTCTAGCGCCCCTCTGAACGCCAGCCAGCCCATTCCCAAGAAAGACGTTAAACGGCGAGCCAACTCCGAAATCGAGCCTGCAGAGCCGCTCGACGCCCGAGGCCACCCGTCTCCCCAATCCAGGTCACACGAAGGACACCATGACATGCCGTCAGGCCGCTGACGCAGCGTCAGTAAAGTCAGCATTGAGTCAGCATGCGTCCTGCCAGAGGTGGTGGCAGGTGGCGACACATGCACATGCACCGATCCGACCCGCACCACCTCTGAGCTGCAAAGATGCTGGCCAACGCGCTACATCCACAACACGGCCGCCCACCTGGTGTCAATGGAAGCCGAAGAGGCAGTGCCCCGCGAGGCCCGGGCCGCAGGACACCGGGGCGGAGCCGGCCCGGCTGCGGACCGAGGACCCCCAGCTGGTCACAGCCGAGAAGGAGTGGTCGCTCGCGCGCGAGATCCTGCGCCGGGCAGCGGCCTGTTTCGCGAAGGAGATGAAGCGAAGACCTGCACGCTGGGACTATCAAGGGACGGAGCGGAGCCCCAGACACCCACCGCAGGCCGTCATGACCACCGATGCAAGAAGCCCGCCGGCGGAAACAGGCGGGGCTTCGTCGTGTCACCAGATCTCACACGATTCGCACAGACCCCATAGACGCCTCCGCATCACAAGGCTCCGAGCTGGACTTAGAGATCCCGCGGGTAGGGGCGCCGTCGCGAGCGCCGCGATACCGCCGCCCGGACCAGCGGAATCTCCCCGTGATCGAGCGATGTTCGGTCGTGGCGACGGACCCGCGAGGGCGGTTTGGCGTCGGGGGGCTGAGTAGGGCCCCATGCGCTCGACCGAGAATTGACAGTTCGTTACTCGTTACCACTGGGTTCTCTGGTACGTCTGGCCGAAACGGTCGAAACCTGACAGGGCGCACATGCCCCACGCCTCCGAGTTCCGGACCGAGGCGTATTGCGTGAGAGCGCACTCCAACTCCTAGGTTCGGAAGCATGCGATACATCAAGCTCGGAACGACCGGACTGGAAGTCTCCGCCATCACCCTCGGCTGCATGAGCTTCGGCGAGCCGGACCGGGGCGGCGAGCCCTGGTCGCTGGGCGCGGATGCCAGCCGGGACATCATCAAGCAGGCCCTCGAGGGCGGCGTCAACTTCCTCGACACGGCCAATGGGTACAGCGCCGGAAGCAGCGAGGAGATCGTCGGCCAGGCGGTCAAGGACTTCACCCGGCGCGAGGAGGTCGTTCTCTCCACCAAGGTCTGGATGCGGATGCGCCCCGGCCCGAACGGCGCCGGGCTGTCCCGCAAGGCGATCTTCGCCGAGCTCGACGCCTCCCTGAAGCGACTGGGGACCGACTACATCGACCTGTACCAGATCCACCGCTGGGACTACGACACCCCGATCGAGGAAACCCTCGAGGCGCTGCACGACGCGGTCAAGTCCGGGAAGGTCCGCTACATCGGAGCCTCTTCCATGTACGCCTGGCAGTTCACCAAGGCCCTGTACCTGGCTGACCTGAACGGCTGGACCCGGTTCGTGTCGATGCAGGACCACTACAACCTCATCCACCGAGAAGCAGAGCGGGAGATGCTCCCGCTCTGCGCCGACCAGGGCATCGGCGTGATCCCGTGGAGCCCGCTGGCGCGGGGCAGGCTGACGCGGGCCCGGGACACCGCCACGGCGCGTGCCGAGACCGACGAGGGCGGCAAGATCCTCTACCGCGACGGGGACCAGGCAGTGGCCGAGCGCGTCCACGAGATCGCGGGCAAGCGGGGTCTGTCCCCGGCCCAGGTCGCCCTGGCCTGGGTCATGCGCAACCCGGCGGTGACCTCGCCCATCGTCGGGGTCACCAAGCCGGCCCAGCTGGCCGACGCGGTCGCCGCGGTGGACGTCGAACTCGACGAAGACGAGGCCGCCTACTTGGAGGAGCCCTACCTGCCGCACGAGGCCGCCTACCTGGAGGAGTCCTTCTACAAGTCGCGCCCTGTGGCGGGCTCCCGGTAGTCCGGGCTACCGCCGGGCCTTCGACAAGTCCTTGGCCTCGGCCTTCACAGCCCTGTGGTCGGCCCGGCGGTGCTTGCGGGCGGTCGCGCGCAACTGCATGATCCGCCCGCTGCCCGCCAGCGCGGTGAGCAGGATGCCCGCCACCGCGGCCGTAGCAGGGCCACACGCAGCGGAACGTGCCCGTGGGCACCTGCGGTGGCGAGGTCGCCGGGAAATCACCGATTGACCGGGGAAAACTCGGGATCAAGTGGTCGCGGATGACCGACGGATGCGGGATCCCGCCGGACTGTGTCGTGACCGGCGCGAACCGGCACGACTCCCCGTTCCTGCGCCCGACGCCAGAGAAGCTCGGGCGATTCGAGCTCGCGTTGCCTGAGCAGATCACGGTGCACCTTGACGCGGGCTACGACTCCACGGTCACCCGCAAACTGCTGACCGAGCTCGGCTGCGAGTGGCGGACCCAGCCCAAGGGCGTCGTGATCCCGATCAACCACACTCGCCGCTGGGTCGTCGAGCGCACCAACTCCTGGTACAGCCCCGGCTTCAACTTCACCCTGTCCTGCACGGAACGCCGAGCGGTCGTCATCAACGCACTGCTCGCGTTGATGACCGCGATCATCGTGATCCGACGCCTCATCCGCGAAGCCTGGACCAGCCAACGCTGGGACACACGGCCAGCCCGCCGACCATGACGCCTTGTCCTCTACCCGCGGAATCTCTAAGACGTCGTTTCTTTTGGGACGAGAGACCTACACCGATGGTCTGACGCGCTGCCCGATGTGTTTCATCACGTCTGCTGGTCCGATAGCGGAGTGAGTGATCTTGTGAACGAGCCAGGGCCAGCCGTCCTTCTGCGCTTGGCCGAGGAAAAGAACGTCTGGCTGTGCACCGTGCGTCCGGATGGCTCTGCCCACGTCACGCCTGTCTGGTTCGTCTACCAGAGCTCCCGGTGGTGGATCGGTTCGGATCACAGCTCCGTCAAGGTCAGAAACATCGGCAAGGAGCCCCGCGTGTCCCTGGCTTTGGAGGACGGCCGGTTCCCGGTCGTCGCCGAAGGAGACGCATTACTGGTTCGTGATGGGTTCCCTCATGGGGTCGTGACCGCGTTCGAGCAGAAATATGGTTGGGATGTATCCGCACCCACAGGTCCTGGAAGCAAGCGAGTTCTGCTGGAAGTCCATGTGCGTCGGTGGCTGTTGGCCGGCACGGCGCAGTGACGACGGTGGCAACAGTCGACCTCAAGCCATGAGCCGACGATGACAGATGAGGGCTGCGGCGATGCCGACGAAGGCGAGGAAGTGTTCGGCCTTGCGTTCGTAGCGTCGGTGGAGTCGTCGGCAGCCGCTCAGCCAGGACACCGTTCTCTCGACTACCCAGCGGTGGCGGCCCAGCCGCGTGGAGGGCTCGATGCCTTTGCGGGCGATGCGGTGGCGGATGCCTCTTTCGCGGAGCCATCGGCGCAGGTGGTCGTAGTCGTATCCCTTGTCGGCGTGGAGCTTGGCCGGGCGTCGGCGGCGCGGGCCGCGTCGGGAGCGGATGGGCGGGATGCCGCGCACGAGCGGTTCCAGGCCGAGGCTGTCGTGCATGTTGGCGCCGGAGATGCCCAGCGACAGCGGTAGACCGTTCCGGTCCGTGACCAGGTGGATTTTCGATCCGGGCTTGCCACGGTCGGTCGGATTCGGTCCCGTCAGTGGCCCCCTTTTGCTGCCCGGACGCTGACAGAGTCGATGGCACAGCGCGACCAGTCCAGTTCTCCCCGGGCACCGAGATCGTCGAGGACGACCCGGTGGAGCCTGGCCCAGACCCGGTCCCTGCTCCACCGGGCGAAGCGCCGGTAGACGGTGGGCCAGGCCGGCCCGAACACCGGCGGCAGCTGCCGCCAGGTGCACCCCGAGGTGGCCACGAAGATGATCGCTGCCAGGCACTCACGGTCACCGGCTCGGCGACGTCCGCCGCCCTGCGGGCGTATGACTTCCGTCGGCGGCACCACCCGCCGGAACAGAGTCCACAACTCCTCCGGGACCAACCGTTCCACCAGATCCGTCATGCACGGCTCAACGAACCATCACGCCATTAGAAACGGTGTCTAAGTGACCTTCCAGGTATCGCAACCTGATCCGGAAGGCCCACACACGGGAGTTGTGGACACCAGCTCCCGTTGATCGGGCTGGGAGAGGACGCTGTGCCTCGCGGGATTTCCGCTGGTGGAGTGCCTGGACGGTGGGCCTCGGAGTCACGGGGTCCGGTTTCGTGCCTCACCGTCCGCGCCAGATGCATCAGGTGATCAGGCCGGCGCTGATCAGCCAGATATGTTCGCAGGTCGAAGATGCCTTTTGCAACGCCTCGCGGGATTCCTGCGAGGCGTGGTAGAAGGTCCGTTCGATCATCCAGCACAGGGCGCGTGCCATCGCTGACGCTTGTTCTGGTCCGGTGCCGGCCTGGATGCCGGCTCGTTCCAGGACGGCGGTGATGGCGGTGATGAACAAGTCTGCCGTGTGGCTCCACAGCTCGCCGATCTCCGGCACGGTCAACGACAGGTCGATGGCCGTGCGCATGACCAGGCCGTGCTCGTTCCACAGCTCGACCGTGCGCTGCATGGCTGCTGCGATGGCCTGGCGCGGCTCGTCGGTCTGCGCGGTGGCGCGGGACCGCTCCCACAGGTGCTCGACGGTCCGGGCCACGAGTGCCGTGACCACTTCTTGTTTGGAGCCGAAGTAGAAGTACAGGGCGCCGCGTGTGATGCCGGCGCCCTGGGCGATGTCGCCGACAGTCATGGCGTCGTAGCCCTTTTGTGCCAGCAGAGCTTCGCAGGTGTCCAGAATGGCCCGCTCCCGGACATCGCCCTTGCGTTCGGTGACGCGCCGGCTCCGCGCAGAGTGGTGGCTGGGCATCAGAGCTGAGCACCCTCGGCGAAGTCGGTCGTACGGGAGAGTTGCTCCCATGCGCGGATGTCCTCGTCCACGGCCGTGCGCGCGGCGGTGACCAGTCGCAGCGCATCCGAGCCAAGGACAAGGTGAGCCGGCGGCTGGTCGACTGATGCGATGTGGACCACGGCGTCCCCGGCCTTGGCCGGGTTGCCCAACTGGTTCCCGCTGGCCTTCTGCCGCGCTTCCCGGATGGGGGTGAACAGCTCGTCGTAGTCTTCGATGGACTGCGCGGCGCGTGTCATGGACCGTCCGGCCCAGTCGGTGCGGAAGGAGCCGGGCTCGATCGCCGTCACATGGATCCCGAACTGTGCGACCTCCTTGCCCAGCGCCTCGAGGATGCCTTCCAGGGCGAACTTGCTGCCGCAGTAGGCGGACATGCCGGGCACGGCCATCAGCCCGCCCATGGAGGTGACGGCCATCAGGTGTCCGCGGCGGCGCCGGCGCATGTGGGGCAGGGCCGCCTGCAGGGTGGCCACTGCCCCGAACACGTTGACCTCGAACTGCCGCCGCACCTCGGCCAGCGGGGTCTCCTCGAAGGTACCCTCCAGGCCGTAGCCGGCGTTGGCGACGACGACATCCAACGGACCGACGCTCTGCTCCACCTCCGCGACCACACTTGAGACGGCGTCGCCGTCAGTCACATCCAGGATGCGGCCGTGAGCGTACCCGGGTTTCAGCGCGTCGAAGGCCCGCAGGTCCTCCTCGGAGCGGACCGTTCCCACGACGGTGTGCCCGGCGGCCAGGGCGGCCTGGGCGAAGGCACGGCCGAGGCCCGTGCTGACGCCGGTGACGAGCCACTTCTGCTGCTGCACTGTTCCTCCAGAAAGGTCTCACGAGAAGCCGGACTGCCCCCTCACTCGGAAAGTCTACACTTCGTCGAGCATAATCAACATGGTGTTGATTCTGTTGTCCCCACGGCACCATGCTCAGCCGAGGTCAATCCAGCCCCTCACCGACCCGCTCGCTGCGGCTGAGACGATCACGCTGTGGGTGGAGTGATCACGGCATCGGTGCCGTCCTGGACAGGGCCCTTTACGGGGCTGAGCCCGCGCTGCTTCGGCAAATTGGTAGCCGCAGTACGACGGGAGCAAGCCGCAGATCGACCGCGCGCCGGCCCTGGAGTCTGTCGCTGGAGTTTCGCGTCCTGCTGGTCACGGCGTACTGGCGCACAAACTTGACCATGCGCCAGCTGGCGCCGCTGTTCGGGATCTCAAGTCGGCCGCGGACCGCATCATTGACCACATCGGTCCGCTGCCGGCACTCCGGCAGCAGAGCCGGTTCCACAGGGACACCGTCCTCATCGTCGACGGCACCCTGGTGCCCGCCCGCGACCACTCAGTGAGCCTTCGCCAACTTGAAGACGCTGGTCAGGGGGCTGGCGTGACCGGCTCTCGGGGTGCTCACGCTGGTCGCGGGCGGCAGCCTGAGGAGTAGATCGTCCGTCAGCGGTTGACCTCGAAATTCGTCAGAACAAGCAGGGCACGCAGGAGACGCGTCGCGTGAGCGGGATCGGTGCGAAGCTTGGTGAGGATCCGCCAGTTCTTGAGGTGGGCGAAGCCGTGTTCGACCGGTGCGCGTCCGACGGCAAGGACCCGGTTGGCGGTCTTCTGGCCGGGGGTGAGCTTGTGGGTGCGGCTGGCGTGGAAGCCGGTGACGATCACGGGATCGCGTACGTCGTTGTCCAGGCCGCGGAAGCCGAGATCTGCCAGCGCCCCAAGGCCGGCGGCGCGTAGGTGGGCCAGAATGCGGTCGTGGCGGGCGGCGGTGTTGTCATGGGTGCGGCCGGGCCGGGCGGCGGATATCCAGATCAGGCGCCCCCTCTCGTCGGTCAGGGCGAGGAAGTGCAGGCCGTGACGGTGGTGCTTTCCGGAGTAGTTCCGCCGGTCGGCCTTTCCGGTGTGACGCATGGTGGCGATGAGGGTGCCGTCGATCAGGACCACCTCCCCGCCCTGATTCAGGGCGCGGTCCAGGCGCGGGGCTTGGGCGGCGAACAGGGTGATCAGCTCGTCGCGCCAGCGGCGGACGGTGGACTCGGACACGTTGTTTCCGCCGGCCATGTCAGCCAGGCGCTGGTCGTGTCGCAGCACGGCCAGGACGATCACCGCGATCTTTCCGGGCGGCAGGATTCGCCACCGGGACCGGATCGCTTTCAGGCGGTGCCGCAGCAGATCGGCGAGGTGGTTGACGGTGCGCGTGGACGGCGGCAGTCGGCACTGGGAGACAAGCGGGCAGGGGTCCTCGGCGTGCTCTTTGGTATTCGTCACACAATTCCAACGGCCGCCGGGGGCACCGTGGTTACGCTCGCGCGGCACTGCCCCAGGCGGTGGTGGAGCAGTTCACAGGCGGGTGGTGAACCGGCCGTCGGGCAGTTTGCGCAGCCAGCCGCGGTCGACCAGCCTGACCAGCTTCGCGCGCAGCGGTTCCAACTTGGCCCGCACGCTGATGTCCACGCCCAGAATCTCGCCGACCTGCCGGGCCATGCCCGGTCCGGCGGCCTGCCGCACAGCGGCGAGGATGCGCTGGTAGTCCGGCGGGAGCATGGTCTCCTCCACGTCCGGTGCGCGGTGCGGGATCAGCATCACCGTCCGTCCACCCACCTGCCCGGGCGCTGGCGCGGCCGAGGCGCGCTCGTCGGCGAGCTGCTCGCTCACTCGCTCAAGGACACGTTCGGCGACGGCGAGTTCGTCCGGCTCCGCCCGTACTTCGGCCAACTGATTGGCCAGCTGTTCCTCGAGTTCGTCCAGTTCTGCGCGCCGCGCGCTGATCCGTTCCAGAATCTCGGACCCATGCACAGGATCGTAGAAGGCCACCCGACCGCACGGGGCAGGAACAGGTAAGCCGACCAGGCTCTTCTGCCTCCTCCGGCACGTCGACCACCCCGGGCCGGCCTCCCGACGCTCTCGCTCGCTCGTCGGCGTCAACCTGGTGATTGCGAATAATCCGCAAGTGGGACCTCTGTTCAGGTCGCCCCTGGATCAACCGCCGACCGCACCGTCCCAGCTCGAAGTGCGCGACCCATCCGATAAACGAGGCTTTACGGACAAGAGAAGGATCATTCCGCAAGCGCGCTTGCATGCTGAATCGTTCCCTCGCGGGAGCGTCTGCATGCAACATCGCCGACGACAAGGAGCCCGTGGAATGGCCGACTGGAAGCAGATCAGCGGTGCGCTCGTTCGGATCTCGGCCGGGTCGAGGACCAACGTGTGGGGCGTCAACGCGGCCGGGAACATCTACCGCTACACCAACAACGACGCCAGCCCCTGGGTGCAGATCCCGGGGGCACTGACGGACATCGGAGCCGCCGCGGACGGCACCGTCTGGGGCGTCAACTCCGCCGGCAACATCTACCGCTACACCGGCGACCAGGAAAGCGGCCACTGGAAGCAGATCAGCGGCGGACTCGTTCGGATCTCGGCCGGGTCGAGGACCAACGTGTGGGGCGTCAACGCGGCCGGGAACATCTACCGCTACACCAACAACGACGCCAATCCCTGGGTGCAGATCCCGGGGGCACTGACGGACATCGGAGCCGCCGCGGACGGCACCGTCTGGGGCGTCAACTCCGCCGGCAACATCTACCGCTACACCGGCGACCAGGAAAGCGGCCACTGGAAGCAGATCAGCGGCGGACTCAAGGCGATCTCAGCAGGCTCCCGCACCTCGGTCTGGGGAGCGAACGCCGGCGGGAACATCTACCGCTACACCAACAACGACGCCAGCCCCTGGGTGCAGATCCCCGGCGCGCTCACCGACGTCGGAGCAGGAGTGGACGGCACCGTCTGGGGCGTGAACTCGGCCGGCAACATCTACCGCTACACCGGTGATCTGCCGGGCTGACCCCAACCACTCGGCACCCCGCCACCGGAAGTCAGGCTGGTCACGTCCTCCAGGGCGTGACCAGCCCTGGCACAAACAGGAACCGCGAACCGACCTCCCGGTCAGACGATCCACGCCGGAGACTGCAGCCCACAGCCAGCCTGAGTGTTACGGAGGGCAGTCACACCAGCCTCCTGACCTGCCGCTTCAAAGTGGCGGAGGCTCAGTGGCCGAGCAGTCGAAGAGCTATCGATACTCCACGGCCCACGAGATGACTTCCTATGCCCGTCGTGCGCCGTCCACCGACAGCGCGATCCCGGTGATGTACGAGGCGGCGTCCGAGCAGAGCCAGACCGCGGCCGCGGCCGCCTCTTCCGGCGTCGCCATCCGCCCCAGCGGTGTCATCGCCTCCTGCATCGCGATCAGGCCGGTGCCGGCCGCGACCCGTTCGAACCCGGGCGTGCGGGTCGGGCCGGGGCAGACCGCGTTGACGCGAATACCGCGCGGCGCGTAGTCCACCGCGGCGACCTTCGTCAGGCCGACCACACCGTGCTTGGCGGCGACGTAGGCAGGGGCGGTGGGGATCGCGTACAGACCGCCGTTGGACGCGACGTTGACGATCGCGCCTCCGCCGCGGCTTTCCAGAGCGGGCAGCTCGTACTTCATGCACAGGAAGGTCCCGCCCATGTTGACGTGGGTCACCCGCTCGAACTCCTCCAGGCTCATCTGGTCCAGCTGCCGGTGGTGGGAGTCCAGGCCGGCGTTGTTCACGGCGAAGTCGAGACCGCCGTAAGCCTCGACCGTGCGCTCTACGGCTGTGCGCACCGCGTCCTCGTCGACGATGTCCACGCGCAGTACCAACGCCTTCCCGCCGTCCTTCCGGATCATCTCGGCGGTCGCGGCCGCAGTGGCCTCGTCGATGTCGGTGACGGTGACGCCGGCGCCTTGGCGGGCCAGTTCGATTGCCGCCGAACGGCCGATTCCGCTGCCGGCGCCCGTCACGAGTCCGGCCCTTCCGGTGAAGTTGCTCATGATGATCCTCCAATGGATGCCGTGCCTGGCGGTGTCCGACCCGCTCGGGCGATCTGACCAGGGTTTCCGCGGTGGCCGACGGCGAAGACCCGGCTTGTGTGTGGGGGGGGGCGCGCCGGAGGCGGTGGTTTTGCCTCTCCGTGGCGCGCGCGTTCCGGCCGTCACGGCTCTCCGCGCCCCTGCGGTCGCGAGCGTCCCCGGCCCGCGTTCGGGGGGTGCCGGGCTGTCGGGCCGGTGGTCAGGCGAGGGGCACGACGATGCCGTTTCCCTGCTTGCCTGACTCCGCCTCGTCCAGCAGCAGCGATGCCAGCGTGATCCGGGAGATCCGGGGCGGCAGCAGCGGGCGGCGCAGGTCCGCCAGCGGCACGACGCAGCGGGTGGAGCTGAGGGGCCCGTCGGTGACGTCCGGGGCATGGAAGACCGTGGCACCGGCCTTCAGCGCGATCTCGTCGGCCTCGGCCTTCTCCCGCAGTTCCGATCCGACGAACATCCGCATCACGCCCGCGTAGATGAGTCCTCCCGACCGGCTGGAGACACCCGAGCCCAGGGCCCCCAGCCACACGGTGCGGACGCCCGCTGCGGCCAGCCGCCTGGCGCCGGCGGTCAGTGCGCCTGGGCCGTCACCCTTGCTGATGCCGATGGCCGAGACCACCACGTCCATGTCGCTCAGGTCGGGAAAGCTGTCCGGGTTGGTGACGTCCGCCTGCCGGTTCTCCGCCTGCCGGGACGCCGGCACGGTCGCCCGGGCCGGTGTGCGGACCAGGGCCACGACCTCGTGACCGCGATCCAGCGCCAGGTCGACGAGTGTGCCGCCGGTACGGCCCGAAGCTCCGAGTATGGCGATGCGCATGATCTTCCACTTCCTGACTGAACAAGTGTTGGTGAACTGAGTAAACAACCGTTGGTTAGCGGCGTCAAGGCGCGGACCCAGTAAGGTGAACGTGTGTTGTTTATCTGTTCACCCAGGTAGGAAGGGGGGCGAAGATGTCGTCTCAGGAGCCGTCCGTTCCCCGCCGCCGCAATCCGCGGGGGCAGGGGGAGGTACTCAAAGCCCAGCTCGTCGACGCGGCAGCCAAGCTGCTGGCCACGCTCGACCAGCCCGAGACGCTCACCCTGCGCCAGGTCGCACGCGAGGTCGGAGTGGCACCGGCCAGCATCTACAGCCACTTCACCGACCTCAGCGCACTGATCCAGCACGTCCTACGACTGCGCTACCAGGAACTGGCCCGGCTGATGGACGAGGCCGCACAAGTCGCCGGCCCCGCCCCCCTGGCCGACCTCACCGCGCGGTGCGCCGCCTACGTGCACTGGGGTGTCAGTCAACCCGGCCACTACCGCACCCTCTTCGGCGGCCGCATGCCCGCCGACCTGGTGCCCGGCTCGGCCCACGGCGCCGGCGCCGAACCGCTCACCGCCGTCGTGACCTCCCTCGCGGCCGCTGCCGTCCCGGAACGCAAGCAGCCCACGGCGGAACGACAAGCACAGGCCGGCCTCATGCTCTGGACCGCCCTGCACGGGCTCGTCAGTCTTTACAACGACCACGGCACGATGCCCTGGCCACCCCTCAACGATCTGATCACCGACGTGGTCTGCCTGCACACCGGCCGGCCAGCGGCCGAGACCGCGAGCCTCCTGAGACAGCACGAAGGACGATTCGGGCCGCCTACCCGCGCAGCTCACAAAGACCGCGACACCGCCCTGCTCGACCCCTCCCCGCCCGCCGACAACGAACACGGCATTACGCCGGAGGCAGGTTGAGCGCCAGCGCGTTTCATGGGCCCGCGCCCTGCTTCATGAGCACACCGTGGGGCCGGGCACAGACACACCACCGGAGCCGCCGGGACCTGGGAGTTGGTCCAACGAGTGTTCCGCCGCCGGTACGGCCCCGGCGGCTCCGGTGCGGCTTCCGGGATGGCGACCGAACGGGCGGACCTTGAGCACGATGGCGATCCGGATGTCCGACGGATAGAGGCTGCGCAGGTAGCGGCAGAACTGAAGGAACCTCGTCCGGTTCTTCTGCGGCTTGATGTGGCCGTAGAGCTTGTCCTGGGCCAGGTCGTAGGCGGCGAACAGGTGCCGGACCCCGTGCGGCCGGGTGTAGGTCGCCCGCCAACGGGGCCTCGGCTCCCGGTCGGGGGCCTTGTGCCGTCCGCCGCGCTCGGCCCATTGCCGTCCGGGAGGGGGCTGGAGGTTGAGCGGGCCGAACTCGTCCATGCATAAGACGACTTCGGGTTCGCCGTCCTCGGGTATGACCTCGACGTCGGCGATCGCGTAGAGGTGCTCGACGCGGGCCTTCTTGGCGGCATAGTCCGGGTCGCGGGAGGTCTTCCAGGTCTTTATGCGTTGAAAGGACACGCCCTCCTCGCGGAGCGGGACGCGCAGGCCCTCGTGGCTGATGTCGTCGACACCCCCTCGTCGACCGGGAAGTCGGCCAACTTGGCCAGGCTCCAGGTCGAGAAGGGAAGGCCGTGCTCGGCAGGGTTGGACTTGCGATCTTCTTGATGTCGCGCCGCTCGGGCAGAGTGAACGTCCTGGGCCGGCCGCCCTGGTACTTCGGGTAGAGCGCCTCGAAGCCGTCGGCGTTGAAGTTGTGGATCACGTCCCGAACCCGGCTCGCGTCACTATGCGTTGGGGTCACGCAGGCCGACTGCGTCATGCCGCCAGAACGGCTCTGCACAGACCGATGTCCCCGTCATCCATGGCTCATGCTCCGGGAACCTGATGACCTGGAAGGCGCCGTCCGGGATGCGCAGGGATGGCTTTCGAAAGCCCAGGCCACCACCGGGCGCGAAGCCGAAACGCGAGTAATAGCCCGGATCACCCTCCAGGAAGACGAGGGGAGCAGCCCGTTCGGCGAGGACCCCCAGTCCGTGTCGGACCAGGGCCGAGCCGATACCCCGCTTATGGAGCTCAGGCATCACGGCCAGCGGACTGAGTACTTGCACGTCAACCAGCCGACGAGGGGCATCGAGAAGACTGCGGGTGAACATGACATAACGAGGGGCGGCACCGGTTACCACAGCGGAAGGGGAGGAGCTGCTGGCCCGGCCATATGCGGAGCGCCGTGCGCGGCTGAAGGAGCTGGTCGCAGGGCACCAGCTGGCGGAGTCGTGGGCGCGCTCCCCCAGCACGGCCGACCGGAGGTGGTCACCCAGTAGTTGGGGGCAAGCGGACCCGCCTGCTGCGTCTGCTGGACATTCTCGGTCCACTTCACCTCGTTGCCCTCCTTGAACACCCGCAAGTGGACACTCCATCCGGCCTCGGTGCAACGTTCATGGAAACCATCCACTCTCCGGCTGGGCTCCATACGGGGCGGGCTCGGCGGGCCTCCATATGACGCGGAAACTTGTGTCTGACCGGGCACCTGGCGGCTCCACGCGGGGCCTTGGGGCTGTGAGAGCCGCTCGCCTGTTCCGGGGCCAGTGCAGGAGGGAAACACCGGCCCCGGTCCTCACCGGCGATCCGTCCACGTACCACCGGCACTCAGGGGTGTTCCCCCCGTCTCCGTTTTGCCGACGGGCGTGGTGGCGAATGGCTCACCGGTAAGTTTGAGTCGGGCTGTCCCCCGTCCTTCCACGACGGGGGTGACGCCGAAGACATAAGCCCTCAGGGCGTGCACTTCCATAACGAACAGCGCATAGAGGCTTGCCGGCCGATGGTGTCCAGATGGAGGAGGAGATCAGGGTGCAGGCGAGGCTGGTGAAGCCCAGAAGGTGCTCGGTTTCCCGTTCGCAGGATGGTGGAGGGCGTCGGAGAAGGAACGAGCCGTCGTTGCTGTACTTGCCCGGTAGCTCAGATTCCGGGTTCCGCAGCGCTGGACTGCCAAGACGCCGTGATGCCGTGACGCCGAAGAACTCTTCAATTCGCTCACCATGGCGGCCGTAGCCGCCATGGACGTTGCGGTCGGCCAACTGGGGACAGGCGCTCAGCAGTGAGGATGCCTGCCCCGCGTCACGACGGCGGTACGTCGAACATCGGGTGCAGGATTTCCTGCCTACCCTCACCAGCATGCTGCTGCGGCGCCTCACCCGAGCCGAACCAGCTGCTCCGCTCCCCGGTTCCTGGCTCAGACGTAGGTGTAGGCGCTGGTGAGCGTGCTCGTACCGGAGTCGGTAGTGACGGTGATGTCCACCGTTCCGGCGGCTGGGTTCGGGGGCACGACGACGGTCAGGACGGTGTCGGACTGGACGCTGTACTGCACAGGCGCATCGTTGAACGTGACCAGGCTGGTCGTCGACAGGTTCAGGCCGTAGAGGTTGATGACGTTCCCGCCGGGGACCGGGCCTGTGCTCGGGCTCACGGCGCTGAGGAAGGGCGGATCGATGTACGCGTAGGTGATGGGTTGAGGGGTGATACCGCCAGCCGTGGTGACGGTGACGGGAACCAGGCCGGGTGTGGCGGCAGGTGGGACGGTGACGGTGATCAACTGGTCACTGACCACGGTGGGCACGGCGGGCACCGAGCCGAACCGCACCTGCGTGGCGGTGCTGAACCTGTTCCCCTCGATGCTGATGATGTTCCTGCCGGCGGTCGGGCCGGTTCCCGGGACCAGACTGTCCAGCTCGCTGCTCGGAGCGTAGACGTACGGTTTGGGATTGCTGGTGCCTCCCGGAGTGGTGACGGTCAGCTGGGCGACACCGACGCCGGGTGGGGGGACCACGAGAATCTGGTTGGACGTGTTGGCCATGATGGTGCCGGGCACCTGGCCGAATTTCACCGCGGTGGCACCGGCCAGGTTGGTGCCGGTGACGGTCACGATGTTGCCGCCGGCCTCCGGCCCCGCCGCAGGACTGATCATGTTGATGAGCGCGAGGATGGTGACGGTGTTCGCGCCGTTGTTGGACACGTACGCGGTCAGCCCACTGGCGGCGACCCCGACGCCGGTCGGCTGATGGCCGACAGCGACGGTGCTGCTCACGGTGTTGGTGGCGGTGTCGATATAGCTGACCGTGTCGGAGCCGTTGTTCGCCACGTAGACGTGGCTGTTGTCCGGGGTGACCGTCACGCCCCACGGCGTGGTGCCCACGGGGATGGTGGCGATGATTGTCCGGCTGACGGTGTCAATGACGCTGATGGTGTTCGCGGTGCTGTTGGCCACGTACAGGTACCGGCTGTCGTTGGTGATCGCTGCGCCATAGGGAGCCGACAGGCCGGTGATGGTCGCCACGACCGTGTTGGTGACCGTGCTGATCACGCTGAGCGAGTTACCGCCCTGGTTGGTCACATACACCTCCAGGTCGTTGGGGGCGGCTACCACCCATGTGGGCTTGATCCCGACCGGGATGGTCGCGACGACGGCGCGGGTGACGGTGCTGATGACACTGAGGGTGTTCGAGTTCTGGTTGGCGACGTAGGCGAACAGGCCGTCGGGGCTCACCTGGATACCGAAGGGGCTTTTCCCCACCCCGATCGTGTTGGTGACCGCAAAGAGATTGCGCTGCACCACACTGACAGTGTTCCCACCGCTGTTGGCCACGTAGAGGTAGACATTGTCCGGGGTGAGCGCGACCCCTGCGGGGGCGATCAACGGGGCCGCAGGGGTGGAGATCGTGAGCGTTCCGGTATCGAGAATGCTGACGGTCCCCGAGGCGTTACTGGCCGCGTAAGCGAGCGGCGGCCCCAGAGGGCTGGTCGCCACTCCCAGCGGCTTGGTCCCCGCCGGGAGTGTCGCGATTACTTGGGGGGACGGGGCGGCAAGAGTTGCCGAGGCGTCGTGAATCGACGGTCTTGGGGGCGTAGTTGTTTCCTGTGTCTTCATCGTGCACCCATTTCCTGAGCAGGATGTAGCAGGAGATTGCTCGTCTGCCGAGGTCCGGATACTCGACGCGTAGCGGAAAGACGTTGCGTGGGGCGGCCTTTGAAGGCGAGCCCGTACACGTCGAATTCCCCGGCCCGAAGCAGTAAACCGAAGAAGTGGGCACACTGGCAGGCGGATTGGAGGCACTTCACACCGTATGAAAAACGCCCTGTACTCCCTTCTGCGCCCCTTGAACTCAATATCACCACCGCCGCAGGAAACGTCCCCATCTGCGCATCAACCCGAGCAGAGCATCCATCCCTTGTGTACCCGAGGCCAATGGCGCCCCGGGGCGGCTGCTGCGGCCCGGGGCGCCAACTTCGGCCTCGAACGCGACAACTACGACGTGTCGATGGCCTGCGCCGAGGACCAGCTCCTGTCCGCGGCATGAGAATCCCGTGGAGGCTGAAGATCCTCGCCGACGACTTCTCCTGCCGTACCCTCGAGCCACTTGGGGATCAGCCGCAGCATCTGGCGGAGGTATTGGCCAGGCGCTTGGGGAGCGAAGCGACCGGGATAGTCGCATGCCGGAAGAGCCGGGAAGAGCGGCGAGCTTCCCGGCTCCTTATAAGGTAATCGTATTCACCACATATGATTCATCGAGTGTGAACTCACTCCTTCCCGTCGTATGGACAGGTTCAGTTCAATCAGTTGAGGCCGCTTCGCAATCGATCGCATTCCGCCTCCATCTGACGGCCTGTTGCCTCGCGGTACCGATGCGGCTGGCTTCTTTGCGCAGGTCAGCTCACCTGCGCGCGAACTGATCGCCTACGAAGGAAAGAAGGCTGTGGCATGTCTGCCCACATCACCGCTCTCCACCCGAGCACGGGCCCAGCCGCAGGCGGCAATACCGTCGCCATCAGCGGCTGCGGGCTCGCCGCTACCAGCGATGTCACCTTCGGCGCCGCTTCGGCCCCAAGCTTCACCGTCACCTCCGACACCACGATCACGGCGGTTGCGCCGCCCGGAAGTGGAAGCGTTCGGGTCAGCGTTGTCACTGCCGGACGCCCCAGCAACAGCCTCACGTACTCCTACGCCGGATCAGCGGAATCACCGGTCCTCAAGGCGATTGCGCCGCAGGCGGGCGATCCGGCCGGTGGCAGCGACATCATCGCTGTGGGCTCCGGTTTCACCGGCGCGACGGCGGTTGACTTCGGTGGTACCGCGGCGGCCGACTTCACCGTTGCCTCCGACACCATCATCGGGATCACCACTCCGCCCGGGACCGGGACGGTGCCGGTAAGGGTCACCACGCCCGGTGGTACCAGCAATGGTGAGTCGTTCACCTACAGCGCCTCACTGCCACCCAAGCTCGTGGCAGTGACGCCGAGGAGTGGCCGTCCTGGCCGCACCGTCGTCATCTTCGGCTGCAAGGTCAACCGCGCGAGGAGCGTCGCCTTCGGTGGCCACCCGGCGGAAAGCTTCACCGTCCTGTCCGACAACGTCATCCTCGCTGTCGTCCCGTCCGGAACCGGAACGGTGCCCGTCACCGTCACCACCCCCGCCGGCACCAGCAACCCCGTGCGCTTCACCTACGTCTCGGCACCGGTCCTCAAGGCGATTGCGCCGCAGGCGGGCGATCCGGCCGGTGGCAGCGACATCATCGCTGTGGGCTCCGGTTTCACCGGCGCGACGGCGGTTGACTTCGGTGGTACCGCGGCGGCCGACTTCACCGTTGCCTCCGACACCATCATCGGGATCACCACTCCGCCCGGGACCGGGACGGTGCCGGTAAGGGTCACCACGCCCGGTGGTACCAGCAATGGTGAGTCGTTCACCTACAGCGCCTCACTGCCACCCAAGCTCGTGGCAGTGACGCCGAGGAGTGGCCGTCCTGGCCGCACCGTCGTCATCTTCGGCTGCAAGGTCAACCGCGCGAGGAGCGTCGCCTTCGGTGGCCACCCGGCGGAAAGCTTCACCGTCCTGTCCGACAACGTCATCCTCGCTGTCGTCCCGTCCGGAACCGGAACGGTGCCCGTCACCGTCACCACCCCCGCCGGCACCAGCAACCCCGTGCGCTTCACCTACACCTGATGGTGAATCCCAATGA
The DNA here is from genome assembly GCF_009811555.1 of Streptomyces caniferus. Taxonomy (GTDB): domain Bacteria; phylum Actinomycetota; class Actinomycetes; order Streptomycetales; family Streptomycetaceae; genus Streptomyces; species Streptomyces caniferus. Next base: position 1,690,826 of record NZ_BLIN01000003.1, read on the forward strand.
GCCGTTTCCCACCTGAAGTTGCCACTTCGTTGGCGGGCTGGGGGCGGGGTGCTCGGGCCGGTCGACGGCGTGATCCTCAAGGGGCGATCGTCTGCCATGTGGCCGGTTCCGGGTACCACGCGGCGGTGCCGCACGACGATCACACTCCGCCCCGGCACTACTACGGAACTCGATGGACATCGCCTCGTCGTTCACGTCCACCGACTGCACGGCCGCTGCGCATCGTCCGCATCAACGAAGAGCCAAGCCCTACGAGATCCCATTGACCTTCGGCACACTTCGGCGAGGAACCCGACAACCTTGCCGGCGACACCCCGCTTGACTCGGCCGATGAAGAGCCGTGTCCGGAAGCCGCTCCCGTTGCAGCCGCCCTGCAGTACAGGGAGCGGGGCAGGTGCTCCGGCGCCGTACCGTGAAACGATCACACCTTGCTGGCGATCAACCCTCGGTCCGAGACCACCAGCTCCCAACTCGCGCCAACGACCGCGGTCTGTCGAATTTCCTCTTCGGAGAGAACGAAGTCCGCCACTACTCCATGCGGGTGGCTCGATCAGCCGGCGCGATGGGTGATTTGGTGCCGGCTGATCGGCACGTCTTCCTCTCTCGCAGAACCCCGCAGCGTGGCAAGGCATCGCTGACAACCGGTCCACCGTCCCGCTCGAGAGTGGTGTACGGCAGGTAGCCGTCGTCATTGGCCCCGCCCAACGCGCTGCAGGTCCGGAGGTGCGACGCCCGACGTCCTTCCCGCGAGGTGAGCTGGATCATCGGGCCGAGTCCGGGCACCTGGTCCGCGACCGACTCGGGGCCGGGGTCGCGTCCCAGGTCCTGCGGAGCGCACCCTCGCTTTGCGAAAGGTGCCACGCAACGTCGACAGGACGCGGTGTGGGCGGAGTTGGCCGGCGGTGTCGACGAGGTAGCCGTGACGCGGCCGATACGACTGCGAGCGGCAGGGATATGGACTTTGGGTTCGTTACCCGGGCCCTCTGCGACGAGTGGCTGATCGATACCGGTAGTCCGTCGGCACCCGGATGTTCAGTCGCCGGGCAGGCCGACTCGGCCAGGAAGGCACGTCGGCCGACGACGTGTTCACACTCGCCTGGTGCCGACCCTCGTTGCCATCCGGCAAGGTCTGTCCGCCAGCGACAAACTCGGGTCTTCTGTCATGGGCTGCTGGGCGTATCGCTCTCGGCGGACGGGGAACGGCGGCCGGGCCACGTATCACCGCCGACGTTGCGTCTCTCGACCGGTGCGAGCTCTGCCATCTGGGTGATGGTCCGTCAAGGGCATTGTAGGTGTGCTCACTCGGGTGGATTACTGATGACCATCCAATCCGGTGGGCCGCCCATCCTCTCGGGGGAGGGCAGCTTGGCCTACCTTTGCTGATCCCACTTGAGAGCGTAGGCGGCGGTACAGACCTGGTGCCGCGGCGGGTGTCCTCCCGCGCAGAGGAAGTGAATGCATCATCCGGTGCCGTTCATCGACATCGGCTGGTGCGGCGGCTCACGTCACCTCTCCCTGGGGACGCCATGCGAACTGTCCGTACTCTCCGCTCCATCCTCGGTGTCTGCGCCCTGACCGTGGCGCTGACCGCGGGGCTGGCCGCAGTCCCGAACACGGCACACGCTCAGACGCCTGTGCTGTGCAGTGAAACCTCGCTGGTGAACGCGATCACTGCGGCCAACGCGGCCGGCGGCGACACCCTGGCGCTCATTCCGTTCTGCACCTACCAACTCACCAGCGCGCACGGCAGCACCCCCACCGGTCCGCTGGGACTACCGCCCATCACCACCCCGATCACCCTGCTGGGGATGGGCGTCACCATCACCCGCGACCCGAGCGCGCCGGCCTTCCGGGTCCTGCAGGTCCAAGGTGCCGCGAACGTGCCAGGCACCAAAGGCCAGTTGAGCCTGGTCGGGGTCACCGTCCGAGGCGGCAGTGCCGTGCCCCCCTTCCCCGGCGGCGGCATCTCGAACCTGGGTGGCACGGTCTCCCTGCTCACCAGTTCCGTGACCGGCAACACCGCTGTCGCCGGAGGCGGGATCTACAACGACAACGGCGCCGTATCGCTCACAGCCAGCTCCGTCACCGGTAACACCGCCACCTCCGGCGGGGGCGGCGGCATCTACGTCAACTCCGGGGGCGTGACCCTGCTGGGCACCAGCGTCAGCGGCAACACCCCGGACAACTGTGCTCCGTCAGGCAGCGTCATCGGCTGCACCTGACGGCCCGGCCGACCTATCGGCCGAATGCTCCACCGGACAACCCACATCACCGCGACGGCGAACACAGCCGTCCGGTCACGGTTCGTCATTCCCACTCGCACACCGCAACGAAGGAGCAACACCATGCCTATCTCCCCCAACCAGGGATCGACCGGAGGCGGAACCACCGTCACCATCACCGGGACCAACCTCGGCGGCGCCACCTCGGTGCACTTCGGCACCAAGACAGCGACCATCACGGCCAACACCCCCACATCGGTCACCGTCATCAGCCCGTCCGGCACCGGCACGGTTCCGGTGACCGTGACCACCCCCGGAGGAACCAGCAACCCGCTGTCGTTCTTCTACGTCGGCGCACCGTTCAAGTCCAGCATCTCCCCGGTATCCGGCATCACCGGCGGCGGGAACACCGTCACCATCAACGGCACCGGCCTGACCACCGCCACCACGGTGCACTTCGGCGCCGCCACCGCGACCCCGACCGTCGTCAACGACGGCCAGCTCACCGTCACCGCACCGGCGGGCGCCGCGGCCGGACCGGTGAGCGTCAGTGTCACCACCGCGGGCGGTACCAACAACGGTCTGACCTACACCTACGTCGACGGCCCCACCCTCGGCACGCTGAGCCCCAACTCCGGCCCGGTGTCCGGCGGAACCGGGGTGACCATCCCCGGCACCAACCTCACCACCACCGAGTCGGTCACCTTCGGAGGCACACCCGCACCGTTCTCCGTCATCAACGACAGCACCCTTTCCGTCGTCACCCCGCCCGGGGCTGTGGGTGCCACCGACGTCACCGTGACCACCAGCGGTGGTAGCGCCACCGCCACCGGTGGCTTCACCTACCTGGCCGGACCCGGCATCTGACCCACCATCTGAGCCGTCGACGGCCTGGTCATGGCCATCAGGCGTGCGGACATCAGGCCCGGACAGGGTGCGCCCTTCCCTGCCCGGGCCTACCTAACTTCTCTGACGAGCCTCGGCCCGGCGCATCTCTTCTGCGGCCGGCCGGGGCTCACGCTCTCGAAGGATCACGGCCGTGAATAGCTCAGCACATTCTCCAACCACTTCCGCCGCGCAGCCCCTTGCCGCAGCCACGCCCGCCGTCAGTTCCGTCTCACCCACCTCGGGTTCCACCGCGGGTGGTACCACTGTGACGGTCACTGGCACCGGCTTCACCGGCGCCACAGCAGTCCGATTCGGCGCCACACAGGCGCCCTCGTTCACCGTCATCTCCGACACACAGATCACCGCTACCACCCCACTCGGGACCGGCACAGTGCAGGTCACCGTCACCACCCCGATCGGCACCAGCAACCAATTCGTCACCTACACCTACGTCACCACGCCCGCGCCGGTCCTCTCATCGGTGAGTCCTGTTTCGGGTCCGTCGGCTGGTGGCACGACGGTCACGCTCACCGGCACGGGGTTCACAGGCGCGACCGCGGTACGGTTCGGCGCTACACCGGCGTCGTTTGTGGTCAACTCCGCCACACAGATCACAGCGACAGCTCCTGCAGGATCCGGCACAGTGCAGATCACCGTGACGGGACCCGGAGGAACGAGTAACGGTGTGCCATTCACCTACACGACAGCTCCCGTGCCCACCCTGATCTCGGTGACCCCCACATCGGGCCCGACAGCCGGCGGCACAACAGTCACGCTCACCGGCACGGGGTTCACAGGCGCGACCGCGGTACGGTTCGGCGCCACGCCGGCGTCGTTTGTGGTCAACTCCGCCACACAGATCACAGCGACAGCTCCTGCAGGATCCGGCACAGTGCAGATCACCGTGACGGGACCCGGAGGAACGAGTAACGGTGTGCCATTCACCTACACGACAGCTCCCGTGCCCACCCTGACCTCGGTGACCCCCACATCGGGCCCGACAGCCGGCGGCACAACAGTCACACTCACCGGCACGGGGCTGGCCACTGCCAGCGCGGTGCGGTTCGGCGCCACGCCCGCAGCCTCCTTCACCGTGGTCTCCGACACCCACATCACTGCCGTCGCCCCTGCCGGGACCGGCACCGTACCGGTCACCGTCACGACCTCGGGCGGCACCAGCAACGGGATCTCCTACACCTACTCCGCGGCTCCCATCCTGAGCGGCGTCAGCCCCACCCAGGGCCCCACCTCGGGCGGGAACACCGTCACCCTCACCGGCGCCAACCTCACCGGAGCCACCGCGGTCACCTTCGGCGCCACCCCGGCAACTTCCTTCACGGTCGTCTCCCCGACCCAGATCACCGCCGTGGTCCCTGCGGCCACCGCAGGTCCGATCGGTGTCACTGTCACCACCCCGGGCGGCACCAGCACCCTCCCGAGCGCCTACTTCTACGTCAGCACCCCGGTCCTCACCGGCGTCGCCCCGCCCTCGGGCCCGCTCTCGGGCGGGAGCACCGTTACCCTCACCGGTGTCCACCTCATCGAGGCCACCGCGGTGCGCTTCGGTACCACCGCAGCGTCAGCGTTCACGGTGGTCTCGGACACCCAGATCACGGCTGTGGTTCCTGCGGGAGCCGCGGGTCTGACCGATGTCACCGTCAGTACCGCCGGCGGGACGAGCAACGCGGCCTCCTACACCTACCTGCCGGCACCCGTTGTCACGACTCTGATCCCAAGTCAGGGGCCCGCCTCCGGTGGCATCACCTTCACCCTCACCGGCACCAACCTCGCCCAGGCGACCACGGTGCTCGTTGGCGGCGCGCCTGCCGGGTTCACGGTCGTCTCCGACAGCCACATTGTCGTCGACACCCTGCCCGGAGCCGCCGGGCCGGTCACTGTCACCGTCACCACGCCCGGCGGCACCAGCGCCCCGAAGACCTACACGCGAGTCGGCTCACCAGGGATCTGATGCGCCGCGTCAGCTTATGGTTATGGACTGGCGGGGAGGCATGGGCCTCATTCTGAGGCCATCAGTTAGCCGCTTCGGACCAAGCACTCTGGTGTCAGAGCACCCGGTAGACGGCCCCAGAGCATTCCGTCACAACGGCACGTTCCGCGTGTCCACCTGAGGGGTCGCGTAGCCGCGCGGCCCCTTTGAGCTGTCGCTGGACCATGACGAAACTCCATAATCCGCGCCGAAGTTGTCCCATCGCGGTGGGTCGCAGCGCTTCGCGGCCGCATTGATCGTCCCGTCGCCCAGACTCTTCGATCGATGACTGTCAGGCTTGAACGGGCGATGTGCGCGAAGTGCTGTGGGAGCCACTTGTGTCCGGGGTCATCGATCGAGGCGAGACGCTCGGCCGGCCAGCGTTCGAAGAGCACCGGTGCGCGGTCGATGCGCGGGATGTTGCCGGTGTCCATCAGGAGGTAGCGCAGGTAGGCCGCGGCTCGCAGTTCGGGAGGTCCTGGATGGCCTCGAGGGTGAGCGGGACGCGTCCGGATGCGGGCGCGAAACGGGTGCACGCCCCGGTCCCGCGGCGTGTGGCTCCTTCACCACGGGCGAGTGATTCTGTTGGTGTCGAGAGTTACAGAGCCGTTGATGGCCAGGACCTGGCCGTTGACCGTCACACCGGCGTTCACGGTGATCGAAATCTGGGCCAGGACCCTTCCTGCAAAGTCGGTGTCAGTGCCCAGAGTGGCTGAACTACCGATCAGCCAGATGACGTTCCTGGCCGTGGCGCCATTGACGAGGAGCACGTGGCTCGCGGTTGCCGTCGTCAGGGTCGATCCGATTTGGAAGATCCATTCGGCGTTGCGGTCGCCCTGGGCATCCAGCGTGAGCGTGCCGGTGAGCCCGATGGAAGAGGCGGCGTTGTAGACGCCGGGGGGCAGTGTCTGGCCGCCGAGGTCTCCGGTGATGCCGGCGTCCGGGATCTGGCCGACGGAGTCATTGTACGTCGTGATCAGGTCGGCATGAGCTGCGACGGCGGCGGCGTCCGAGTTGTGGATACTTCCGTTGACCTGGCCGGGCGGGAATCCGGTGATGGAAACTCCCGGGCTTACCCCGAGATCTCCGGTGACGATCGAGAGACCGGTGTTGGTGACCGACGCTCCGCCCAGGACCGCGAAGCGTCCCAGATACGTGTAGGCGTCCGCAGCGGTGGTGGTGCCACCAAGGGTGGTGACGGTGACGTCCGCCGAGCCGAGCGTTCCGGCCGGTACCACGGCGTCGATCTCGGTGTCGGAGGCGACCCGGAAGGAGAGGGCGGGTGTGCCGTCGAAGGTGACGCTGGTGGTGTAGGAGAAGGCGGTCCCGGTGATGACGACGAGATTGCCGCCGTCCACCGGTCCCGAGTCGAGGGTGACGGCCGTGAGGGAAGGCGGGTTGAGATAGGTATAGGTGACTCCGCTGGCGATTCCGCCCCTGGTGGTCACGGTGACCCCTACCGGCCCCGCGGAGTCCGCCGCTGGGACGGTCACGGTGAGCTGGCCGTCCGAGTCGACGGTGAACACGGCGGCCTGTGTACCGAATCTGACCTCGCTCGTGGTGTAGAGGCCGAGGCCGGTGAAGACCACCGTATTGCCCCCTCCCAGTGGGCCCGCGGGAGGCGGTTCGATGCGCAAGGAGGGCGGCGGCAGGTAGTAGAAGGTGCCGACAACCCCCGTTCCGCCGGCGGTTGTTACGGAGACCGGAACGGCGCCGTGACCGGAGGGGGTGATGGTGTCAGTCGTGGTGTCGCTGACGACCGTGAAGCTCGTAGCCTGGCGGGAGCCGTAGCGCACGGCGGTGGTGCCGGTGAAGTGGCTGCCGGTGAGGGTCACCGCGTCGCCCCCACCGGTCGATCCTTGGTTCGGCGAGACTGACATAGGGTCTCCCTGAGTCCATCGCCGACGGACGGGGCGTGTCTCGAACCAGCCTCTCCTTCGACGACACAGCGGCGCGAATGCATCAAGTAGCCCACCGGTTACACTCAGCGTCAATGGCCCAGGGCCCCATCCGGCCCGCAATGGAGGCGCGTTCAGTGCCTCGCGCCAAACGGCCACCACCGGCGCACCACCCGCGGGCCCAGCAGCGTCGTAGGCTCGCGAGGTAAGGCCCGTCAGGCGCAGCCAACGATCACGGGTGCGTCCACTGGTTCCCTGGCCTGCCGTTCGCCGAGCCGGCAGCCCGCCGCTCCTGGTCCAAGCGGCGCACCAGGCCGTCTCTGCGCCGGACACGTTGCCAGGCCTGGGTGCTTCCGTGCGAACCCTGGTGGGCGAATCCGCGAGGTCGCCCGCACAGCAGCAGCCGATGCCGAGCCGGCGGCCGCCCGCGGCATCGGCTTGCACAATCCGTTCCTCGACCCCACGGTGTTGGACACCGTGCTGAGGACGCCACTCGACCGGCGCCCGCCACTCTTCGCCTACAAGCCACTGCTGAGCCAGACCATGACGAGTCTGCTCCCGCCCGCCGCGGCAGCCCGCACCACCAAGGGCAGCTTCGACACCGATCACTACGTCGGCCTGCGCGCCAACCTGCCCGACCCTCAAACGCTGGCCGACGGCCACCTCGCTGGCCTCGGGATGGTCAACCCGACCTCGCTGGGCCGCACACTGCGCGGGGCCGCTGCCGACCTGGACAAGCGAGCCCGAGTGCCTCGTCCGGCTGGGTGAGGTGGCCGGTCAAGGCCCGGTGGTCAGAGGGTGTGAGTGCGGTGTTGCGGCGGGCTAGGGGCTGGCAGTCGGCCATGACCGGCTGGTCGGCATGGTAGGCCGAATTCCGGCACAGGGCGCGGTCGGGGTGTAGACGCCGATGAGGAAGCCCCCGGGTACAGGTGCGGGTCGCGGCGAGCGCGACGATGCGGCGCAGCCGGGCTTCGTCGGTGACGGCCTGGGCCGTCGAAGGCGCCGTGGCGGGCGAACCCGGCGCGGCGGGCTTCCGCCTCCGCTCCGGCCGGTCCGGTGAGGGCCGGGCGGTTGCCACCTACTTCGGCGCCTGGAAGCCGCCGATCTTCTGCTCGAGCAGTCGGCCTCAGCGCGCGATGAGAACGCAGTTCGGGAGTTTCCCACCGTCTCGACTGGCACAAGCAGAACTGCCTTAGACCGTGTCCTACATGGTCAGTTCGAGGAGTCGTTTGTAGCAGCAGAGGGCGGCCGCCAAAGCGAGAAAGGCCAGGTGGTTGCCTGGTTCCCGCAGCTTGTGGCTGCGCGAGGATCGCGACACGTGGAAGAAGACCGTTCAGGCCGCCGGCGGGCGCCCGCTGCTGGTGTACCTGCCCGTTCAGAAGTCCGAGCTGCTGCGGCGGCTTGACCAGCGCAATCAGCCCGTCGGCGAGGCCAACGCGCTGACCGTCCCCCCGAGGCCCTGGACGACTTCTTCGCCCGCTTCGAGCCCCGGGCCGACGACGAGAACGCGATCGTCTGCACCGGCGACGTGGACGCGGTGGACGCGGCCCTGGCAGGCCGCTGACATGGCCGTACGCTCCAGGTGCCCGGGCGGGGAGCGTGACGGCCCCCGCCCGGGCACCTGGCCTGTTCACCGCCCCAGTCGTACGCCTCGGTGGGTCAGATATCGGGTGCGGAGACGTAGGTGAACGATCCGGTGGCGTTGCCGCCGGGGCCGGTGACGGTGACGCCGAAGGTGCCTTCGGTGCCGCTGGGCGGGGAGGTGGCGGTCACGGTGGTGTCGGAGAGGACCGCGAAGGGTGCCGGGGTGCCGTTGAAGGTGACCTGGTCGGTGGCGGCCAGGCCGGTGCCGGTGATGGTCACCGAGGTGCCACCGGTGGTCGGTCCCGAGGTGGGGCTGACGCCGGTGACGGTAGGCGGGTCGACGTAGGTGTAGGACAGGCCTTCGGCACGGCCGCCGGGGGTGCGCACGGTGACGGTGACCCCGCCTGCCGCCGCAGTCGCCGCGGCCCTGATGGTGAGTTGGGTGTCGGAGACCCTTTGGATGACGGCTCGGGTGGGACCGAAGTACACATCGATGGCTCCGTCGAGGTTGCGGCCGGTGATGACGATCTCCTGGTCGCTGCCTGCGAGGGGACCCGCGGCGGGGCTGATACCGGTGAGGACGGGGACCGGCCGGTAGTAGAACTGTCCGAGGGTGCCGGTGCCGCCCGCGGTGGTGACCGTCACGGGGACGGCACCGGACCCCGCGGGGGTGATGGCGGTCAGCGAGGTGTCCGTGTTGGCGGTGATGACGCCCTGAGCGGTGCCGAAGCGCACGGCGGTGGCGTTGGCCAGGTGGTGGCCGGTGAGCGTCACGGTGGCGCCGCCGGCTGTGGAGCCCTGGTCGGGAATCACGGTCGTGGCCAGGACACCGACGGTGCCCGCGACGGAGTTGGTCACGTAGGCGTGTGTGCCGTCGGGGGCGAACGCAATGACGGTGGGTCCGTCCCCGAAGTCGATGTTCTCGACGACGGCGTTCGTGGCGGTGTCGATCACACTCACCGTGTCCGGCTCGGCATTCGCCACGTAGGCATGCTTGCCGTCCGGGCTCACCGTCGTCAAACGTGGCTGGGCGCTGACGCCGATGGTGGCGGTGACGGTGTTGGCGGCGGTGTCGATCACACTCACCGTGGAGTCGCCGACGTTCGTGACGTAGACATGCGCCCCGTCGGGGGCGACCGTCAGCAGGATGGGGAGGATACCGACGGGGATCGTGTCAGTGGTGGTGTTCGTGGCGGTGTCGATCACGCTCACCGCGTTCGAGGCGAGACACGCGACGTAGACGCGCGTCCCGTCCGGGGTGATGGCCACGCCGATCGGCGCATCCCCCACGGGGACGGTGGCGGTGACGGTGTTCGTGGCGGTGTCGATCACACTGACCGTGTTCGTAGGCTGTCCCGACACATAGACGCGGGTGCCGTCCGGGGAGGCCGCTACTACCGAAGCTCCCGCTACGGCGACGTCCGCGACGATGGCGTTCGTGGCGGTGTCGATCACGCTGAGCAGACCGTCTGCGTTGATGGTCACATATGCCCGGGTGCCGTCCGGACTGATCGCCACGAAGGTGGGAGCGGCCCCCGTGGGGATGGTGGCGGTGACGGTGTTCGTGGCGGTGTCGATCACACTGACCGTGTTCGAGCCCCGGTTGGCTACATACGCGCGGGCCCCACCGGGCGTCAGGGCGATTCCCTGGGGCGTGTCACCCACGGGAATGGAGACCCCCGCCGCGAACGAGGCGGTGAACCCGGCAGCGCGCGCCTGAGCGGCCTGCGGCGATGGCGATGTCAAGGTGAACATGACACTCCCTCAGGTCGGCGGAGGAACTTTCCCCCGCACACGGAAATGTCTGCTCCACCGCATGGGCCAACAGCGAGCAGGCGACCGGCCCCAGACCGGCACCGGTCAAATACACACCCGAATGGGCGGCCCGAAACGCGGATAACAGCAGTAACCCACCACCGCACGTTGCACCACAAGAGATCGACAGAATTTCACCCGTTAGGCCTATCGCCGTGCTGCCGCTGTCTCTCTTGCAGCCTCACCTTGGCCGGCGACAGCAACGGACATGCGATCTCCCACAGCCCACCCCACCGTCCACTCTCCACAGCAAACCATCGGACACCTCGCCACGTCAGAAGGCCCTTAGAAGCCGTTGTCGTACCGAGAGTGACGGGTGTTTTTCCGCTGGTTAGGCATAGGGCCGGTCTCTCGGCGGCAGGGACGGGGGGTCGTGTCGTCTCTTCGGTGGAGGTTCCGGGATGCCGTCGGTGATGGGGTTGTTGGAAGAGCGCGAACGCGCTGCTCGGCAGCACGTGGAAGCCCTTCAGGCCGAGCTGCGGGAGGCGGAGGCTGTGTGGGAGCGGTTCGTGATCGCCCGTGAGACGGTCGGGGAGGTCCTGGCGGAGTCACACGGTCACGTGGACGTGCCTGTGGCCGTGTCCGATGAGCCTGCGGTGCCGGTCGCGGCTGCGGGGCCCGGTTCGGTGGTCCCGGTGTGGCGCGATGGGCTCGCCGCTGCGGTGCTGGCACCGGACTACCGGAGGATCATGGAGATCCTGACCGGCCACGGGCGGTCTGGCGCCGGGGCGATGGACTGCCGGCAACTTGCCGCAGGGCTGGGCCTTCAGCCGGTTCCCGCGAAGGTTGAAGGGGTGCGGTCGAAGGCGAAGCGTCTGGCAGCGCGGGGCTGGCTGGCAGAGGAACGTCCAGGGATGTTCAGCGTGGTCGCCGGGCGAGTCGGCGGCTCATGACCATGCTCATCGACCATCGGATCACCGCCTCCGAGGTGTCGGTGCGGCCCTCGTAGTCGCGGGCGAGGCGGCGTGAGCGCATCAGCCAAGCGAACGTCCGCTCCACCAGCCACCTCTTGGGCAGCACCGTGAACCCGGCGGCGTCGTCGCTGCGTTTAACCACACTCAGCGCGACGCGCAGGGCGTCGCGGGCGAAGTCGACCAGGCGCCCAGTGTAGCCGCCGTCGGCCCACACCAGTGCGATGCGCCAGTGCCGTTCACGCAGCTGGGCCAGCAGCGTCTGACCCGCGTCCCGGTCGGTGGCGCAGGTCGCGGTGACCATCACGGCCAGCAGCAGCCCGAGGGTGTCCACCACGATGTGCCGTTTGCGGCCGTTGACTTTCTTCCCGCCGTCGAATCCCCGGCTTGAGGCCGGCACCGACGCGGCCGCCTTCACCGACTGTGCGTCGATGATGCCCGCGGTCGGCTCCGGATCCCGGTCCGCCGCCTCGCGGACCCGATCGCGGAACCGGTCGTGGAACTCGGCGACCAGGCCCTTGTCCCGCCAGCGTCGGAAGAAGGCGTAGACGCGGTCCCAGGCAGGGAAGTCCGCGGGCATCGCCCGCCAGGTGATGCCGCCCGCGACCAGGCAGCGCACCGCGTCGACCATCTGCCGGTGGCAGTAGCCCTCCGGCTGCCCGCCCCGGCCCTCCAGCCACTCCGGGACCGGCATTGCGTCGCGGACGACCGCCCACTCCGCGTCGCTCATATCGGACGGGTACCTCGGCCGCCTCTGCGGACGGTCCCCGGCATTCCCGAACCGGTGAGCGAGGCAATCACACGACTGAGCAACCGAACTGGACCCGACCGACGCGAGGGCGTAGAACTGCGTCAACAGGGCCTCCTGGCGTGCTCATAGTCTTCGACAATCCCGAGCGGCACCAGAGGCCCTGCCTTCATGCACAGCACGCCACAAGATCACCTGGTCGAGCCGCCGCAATCGAACCTATGCTCACCAAGATCGGTACGACAACGGCTTCTAATAGGCGCCGTGGGTTGGCCGTTAGGCCAGTCTTGGCAGGGGCCGGGTGAGGGCCGCCGTCACGCGCGCCGGCCGCCAACGCCGGATCGAGGCCGAGACCGATCGGCTCCTTGAGGTCTTCCGCCGACCCTCGCTCCGCCAACCGGCCCTGGTGGAGACGGCGATGGGGCACCAGACACTCGCACTGCTCGCCCAGCTCGACGCGGCCTGCCGGGCCTGCGAGGACCTGGCGCGTGACACCGAAGAGCTCTTTCTTCAGCATCCCGACGCGGAGATCATCACGAGCTTTCCCGGTCTTGCCGTGCTCACCGGCGCTCGGATACTCGCCGAGATCGGGGACGACCGCACCAGGTTCGACACCGCCCGCGACCTGAACGCCTACGCCGGAAGCGCCCCGGTGACCCGTGAATCCGGCAAGAGCCGCCGTGTCAGCCATCGCCGGATCAAGAACAGGCGCCTGGCCGAGACCGGCCGGCACTGGGCGTTCGCCGCGCTCACCGCCTCACCCGGAGCCCATGCTCACTACAACCACCGACGAGACACCGGCGATCGCTACCACGCCGCCCTCCACCGCCTCTTCAACCGCATGCTCGGCCAGCTCCACCACTGCTTGACGAGCCATCAGAAGTTCGACGAAGCGATCGCCTTCGCCCCGCCGCTACTGCCCCCGCTCGCAGCAGCTGCTTGACCCGATAGCTGCATGGGGTGTCTTGTCAGCCAGAACCACGTCCGGGGTCGTTCTGGGCCGCCCGACCGGTCTGGGCACCCGTAAGCGGGCCATGACCTGTGGGAAGGCGGGTGCGTCACCGGCCTGGCCGGGTGTGATGGCGCACGCAAACGGTCGGCAGCGGCTGTCGGCCGCGAGGTGGATCTTGGTGGTCAGTCCGCCGCGGGACCGTCCGAGGGCATGATCGCGCGGCTCGCCGGCCGGGGCCCCTTTTGACGAGCCCCGGCGGCGTGCTGGTGAGCGCGGACGATGGTGGAGTCGACCGCGACGATCCAGTCCAAGTCGCCCTCGGCGTCGGCCTGCGTGAGCAGGGCGGTGAACACCTTCTCCCAGGTGCCGTCAGCGGCCCATTTCCTCAGCCGGTTGTGGGCGCCCTTCCACGAGCCGAAGTGCTCGGGAAGGTCCATCCACGGTGTCCCGGTGCGGTACTTGAACGCGATCGCGTCGATCACCTGCCGGTGATCACGCCACCGCCCACCCCGCCGAGGTGTCCGGTCCGGCAACAGCGGTTCGATCCGTGCCCACTGGGCGTCAGTCAACGACACACCAGACCAACAATCAGATGATCCGAAGGAAACGGCCTTGCCGGCGCAGACAACCGGATGACCCGGCTCGTGGTAGCTCACCATGATCCGCCGGTACGGACACGGGTGCCTTGCTCGTGATCAGGACCGGGGCGTCTACCGGCCCACCAAAGCGGCCTCGCAGGGGGTGTCGATATCTCACTCACCCCCTTCGCGCTCAGATCTCCGCTGCCTGACCTCATGCCGCGGCGAATCTCCTCGACGAGAATGCCGTCCGATTCGCTCAGACCGAGATAGGTCCACGAAATCCCAGCGTCAGCGAGCACCTCGGCTTGGCCCGGCCCTCGGCGATCACTTCACGCGGGAAGCGGTTGTAGCGCTTCGCATTGCACTGCCCCGTACCCATCCGCAGGCCCTTTTCGCCTCGTCCCTCTGCTCAGCTCCACGCTCCGGCCACATTGCGTGGCAGTTCGTCGTCTCGTACGGCGTGCCCGGGTTGGGCTGTGCATTGGTCTGTCCGGGTGATAGTCGAGTCAAGAGGGTGGTGTTCCATTGGCCATTTCGGGTTAATGGTGGTGACCATTCCGGTGGGTTGCCCATCTCTCCGGGGAGAGATGGGCAACCCCTGTGGCGCGCGGGTGCGTGGTACATGTCGGCGTGCCCGCTTTCTGTCCCGGTGTGCAAGCGGTGATCCGGTTCGCGTATACCGGCGCCATGCGACGCGGGCCCCGGTGGGAGTTCTTGGGCGGCCCTCTCAGCTGAGAGAGGTTTGTCATGGAACCGATTACGGGTTGGTGGGGAGCTCCGGCGGTAGCCGGCGGGGTTCGGCCGGTTGTACCGGCCGGTGGATCCGAGGTGGCCGCGGTACGGGGGCTTGCGGTCGCGCCGTTCAGTGCGGCGTTCTCCACGGTGACGATCCCGGCGGGCACGAGCCCGCTGGCGGTGGCGGTGGCCCCGAACGGCAACGTCTACGTCGGCAACGCCAATTCGAGCAACGTGACCGTGATCAGCAGCACCACGAACACCGTCCTGGCCACCGTCCCCGCCGGCTCAGGCCCGGCCATGATTGCGGTGGCGCAGAACGGCAACGTCTACGTCACCAACCAGAGCTCGAACAACGTGACGGTGATCAGCAGCGCCACGAACACCGTCCTGGCCACCGTCCCCGTCGGCGGGGGCCCGTTCGCACTGGCGGTGGCGCCGAACGGCAACGTCTACGTCGCCAACAGCACGTCGAACAACGTGACGGTGATCAGCAGCGCCACGAACACGGTCCTGGCCACCGTCCCCGTCGGCGCGGTCCCGGACGCGGTGGCGGTGGCGGCGAACGGCAACGTCTACGTCGCCAACCGGAACGCGAACACCGTGACGGTGATCAGCAGCGCCACGAACACCGTCCTGACCACCCTCCCCACCGGTGGGTTCCCGGGCGCGGCGGCGGTGGCGCCGAACGGCAACGTCTACATCGCCAACCAGACCTCGAACAACGTGACGGTGATCGACAGCGCCACGAACACGGTCGTGGCCACCGTCCCCGCCGGCACGGTCCCGGGGGTGATCGCGGTGGCGCCCAACGGCAACGTCTACGTCACCAACACCGTTTCGAACAACGTGACGGTGATCGACAGCGCCACGAACACGGTCCTGGCCACCGTCCCCACCGGCGGGGGCCCGTTCGGGGTGGCGGTGGCGCCGACCGGCAACGTCTACGTCGGCAACAGCAGTTCCAACAACGTGACGGTGATCAGCAGCACCACGAACACGGTCCTGGCCACCGTCCCCGTCGGCGCGTTCCCGTTCTCGGTGGCGGCGGCGCCGAACAGCAACGTCTACGTCACCAACGCCAACTCGGCGAACGTGACGGAGATTTCGCCGTTGACGGTGACGACCTCGCCGGCGGCGCCGGTGGGCGGGCAACCGGTGACGTTCAGCATTTCCGGGGGGACCCCGAACGGGAGCGCGGTGGTGGACTTCGGGGACGCCAGCCCCACGGTCACCGTCCCCCTGGACGCCACCGGGAGCGGGCAGACCACCCACACCTACACCGCCGGTACGTTCACCGCGACCGTGAACGGCAACCCCACCCCCGTCACCGTGAGCCCCAACCCCACCACGACGACGCTGTCGGTGACGCCGAACCCCTCCACCTGCGGTCAGAACGTGACCGCATGCGCGACCATCACCCCGGCACCAGCCACCACCACAGTGCCGACCGGCACGGTCACCTTCACCCTCCCCAACGGCCAGACCCAGATCGTCCCCGTCAACGCATCGGGGCAGGCCTGCTTGACCACCACCGCCCTGACCACCGGCACCCTCACCGCCACCTACAACGGCGACAGCTGCTTCACCGGCTCCAACGCCAGCACCCCCGTCACCGTGAACCGCACCCCCACAAGCTGACCGCGCAGCCAGGCACGATCCGGCTCCGGCTGACCCCGCTGCCCGAGTTCTACATCCCCACCCTCAGCGCCACCCTGACGACCACCTCGGGGATGCCGGTGGCCGGTCAGCCGGTGACCTTCACCGCCACCACGCTCTTCGGCCCGGTCAACCTCGGCACCGCCGTCACCGACGCCAACGGCACCGCCACCATCCACAACGCCATCGTCCCCGTCTTCGCCATCGCCACCCCCTTCTACACCGCCACCTTCCCCGGCACTTCCTGCTACACCGCCGCAACCGACCACGGCATCCTACTGTTCATCCCCCTCCCAGGCTGACCTCGTCGGCTCCGAAAACCCCAGGTCACCTTGTCTGCTGCGACGGGAGGAACGCCTCGCGACCCAGCTGCACGAGTTGGCCGCCCGGACCCGGCCCTCCTCTCGTGCATGCCGTCGATGGGGCCGGAATCCGGCAACGGCGCATCTGCGAGGCTGAAGGCGTCGAGGTGCCGTACCAGGAGGTCGCTCGCAGCTATGAGCTTTCTCTGGGCTCGGACCGTTGCGTGAGCGCGGGCGCTAGGGGTTAGTACAGCTCAGCGCCGGTGCAGCCCACCGTATCGAGTGCAACAGGTGTGGCGCCACCGCTGGATCGAGGGATCCATCTCGCGTCTCCGGCGGATGTCAGCGTGTGCTGCTGTCCCGTCGCAAACGATCTGGTTCGCGGCTCAGATCACTGGGCGGAGACCTTGTGGACGGTGGTGTCGTCGGGGTTCAGCCGTCGCCCCTCCGCAGACAGCACTTCCAGTGCGCGGAGGCATCCCGAGATCACCATCGTCTGGGCAGACTCCGCCTACGCCGGAAAGCTCGTGACCTGGGCAAAGAAGTGCCTCAGCCTCACGATCAAGACCGTGAGCCGCCCCAAGGACGCCTCCTGGTTTATCGTGCTGCTGGTTCGTCGAACGAATATGGGCCTGGATGATGCACGCCCGCCGACATGCACGCGACTACGAACGACTCGTCCAGCACTCCGAAACTTTGATCACTTGGGTGGCGATTACCCTCATGACCAGGCGTCTCGCCAGGGGCAAGAAGAATCCGAACCGCCTGCCTATCACCCCGCCCCAGGTGGCGCACGCAGCCTGCGCATACTGCTGGCGGGTTCTGCTACGGCCCAGAGTTCATCCCCGATTTCCGGCATCGGGACGCTGGCGCCCTCCTTCTCTGCCTTTCCGTCCGGGTCCCCCGACTTCTTCATGGCGCGGGAGGAATCGCTCGGCCTTGCCCGCGTTCCGTGAAACCGGCGGCAATAAGGGACAGCCCGGCGTCCGGATCCCCCATCAGATAGCCGACGGCCTCGGTCGCGACCAACCCTGGAGCTTGCCTTAACGTCACGTGCTCGGGCGGCTTGGGCCGTGTCCACTTTGCCGGCACGCTCCCAGGGCCGGGGATTACCTGACGCAGATCTGCGGCGCTCAGCGCCGTCACAGCTCTTTCCTGACCGGGGTCGCCCCCGGTGACCAGCCGTGTCCCGCCGTAGATTCCCAAGATGACCAGGGCGAGAAAGGCCAAGGCGGCACCGGCCAGGGACAGACGGACGTTGCGTGTGTTGTGGAACGTCACGGGCCCGAGGGCGATTGTCTGGTTACCCCGCATCGTTGTGCCGTCAATCGTGATGCTGCCAGAGGCCGAGCGTGAGGAGGGTGGCAGTCGGGGGCTCTTCAAGGCTGCGGAGATCTTCCGGGCGAACTCCGGGTCAGCCTCCAACTCGGCTCGCAGCACGGATCTGAGTGAGGCTGTCGCCTCCGGGCTTCCGGGCTGGTCGTCGACTGCCTGTACTGCCGAACGGCCACGTTTCATCTGTCGCGAAGCGCTCGCGCACGATGTCTGATACCGCTTGTCCCACCCCGGTACCCACCGAAGTCAGAGCCCCCGCCAGCCATCTGCGTGAAGATCTGAACCACTGTCTCAACCATCAGCACCCCCAACTGTGTTTGCAACAACGTCCATTGTTGCCGTGGGAAGGTCGCCCTGGTGCCAAATGACTCAGCCCGGCGCACCGTACGCCGCGGTATGAGACACCGCGAAAAACCACAGAGCCCGCCGGACTGCAAGCTGCCAGCCTGGACTGCGGACGAGTTCCGCACGAGGGGCACACATCCCGTCCGCCCGAGCCACGAGAAGTTCGGGCAGGACCTTGTCCTCATCGCCGGTGTCCGGCTCGGTGCTGTCCGTCTCCTCACCCGTCCATACCCCGACACAGCCATCGCGTCTCGACGGTTCGAGTTCAGAAACAGGTTCTGACCTTGTTCTTTAAGGTCCAGGTACTCGGTATGCATTGCGTCTGGAGGGGGTGTGCGGTCCTCGGGCCGCACATGTGGTGCCAGAGTCTCGACTGAGTTCGGCCACCCCGGGGTCTGCTCCGACTCAAACGTGAGAAGCAGACGTCCGCTCCTGGACTTCATCCTGTAGCGGACGCCGGAACCGGCTGCCATCGGTACGTCCTGTTGCGTTCTGGACAGCCGCCCCATGCCACTGGAAGATGGCGCGTACACGTGAGCCATGCCGGGGGAGGGCAACAGGGTGAGACCAGACGACATGGACGAGCCTGAGAGTAGGCGGCCCTGGGAACGTGCGCGGGCGAGTGGAGCCCCGGGGTCCGCTGGAATTGGTGGTCCGGGCCAGACCTGGGGGCCCGGGCATCCTCCAGTACCTCCTGGGGCGCAGATGCCCGAGCCGGTCCGGCGGTTGCGTGTGCTGATGATGATCCTCGGTGCCATGCAGGCCGTACTCGGTCTTGCTCTGGTGACCAATAGCGTTGCCGTCGCCACTTCAATCTGGGGCGAAGGTGACGCATCGACTCCGTGCTGTCAGACTCCGGGTGAGGCACACGCGGGGCGAGTCGTCTTTGCCGGGATCCTCGTGCTGGCCGTGGCCGCGTGGGGCATCCTCACCGCCCTCAAGTTCCCGACCCGACACCCCAACCTGCGAGTCTCGGCCTTCGTATACGGCTGGACCGCCCTCCCTTTCGCCCCTGCGTTTTACCGGGTGATACCCATCCTCGGGGTGATTTGGCTGGTGCCCGCGATCTTGGCCCTCATCTGGCCTAACCAGCCGGAGAGCCGGGCCTGGTTCGACGGTCGAGCCGGGTCTGCGCCTTGAATCGCAGACAGGAGCCCCGGGCGGCGGCCACCACACCCCGCTGCCCCTTTGCGGATTGATCTCACTGCGGACCTGGGCTCGCGCGGAGGCTGAGCGGCCACGAGCCCGTCGACCGTTCAACTCAAAGGCAGCGATCGGTGCTGCAGCACTCGTAACAGCCGCCGTGGGCGGACCTGAACCTATTGCTGCGTCATTCCTGGCCACCGTGGGTACCCCTATCGCTGCGATCCGGGGCGTTCGATCAGCGGACGCCTCTCGCGAGGGAGACGAGACGCCTGGAGTTCCAGGCTGGATCATGGATGGGTTGACGCTGCTCCATCGCAGGCTTGCCGATCAGCTTCGGAACGACAGGCCTCGGGAGTGACCGGCGAGCCCAGCGGCTGCCGGAACAGGTTGACCAGCAGGAAGTCGCTGCCGCCCGAGCCCAGCACGTCGTGACGCTCCATCATGTACAGGTCGAGCGCCTGCACCACCAGGAAGTCCACCGGCAGCACGAACGCCTTGCGTGACTTCGAGTACGCCCGGTTCGGGTTCTCCCGGCGCACGACATGCACGTGGGCGCCTTCCACCGCGCAGCCCAGGGCCCGGGAGTCCATCAGCAAATGCATGTCCGATCGGCGAAGGCCGGCCGCCTGCCCACGCCGCAGCCCCGCCCGTCCCAACAGCAGGACGATCAGCCGGTCCCGGGCCGAGCGGCAGGCCCGAACATCGCGACGATCTCCTGGTCCGAGGCGCGGTCGACAGCGGTCTCCGGTTCCTGGAGCCGGTGCCGGGCCCGCAGCCGGTAGCGCATCCCCTCGCTTTCCCCACGCGCCTGCGCAGGGAGATCCCGGTCATCCCCAGCTCGTAGAGGAGTTCCATCACCCACGCCGGGGCCTTCTTCGAGATCACCGCGTGCACCAAAAATCCCCGCACGGAGGTCAGGACCTTGTTGATCCGGCTCTCACGCCGCACCTGCTTCGAGCCCGGCCCCGGCACGACCACGCGCACCGACTCATCGCCGCCCGGATTCCACTTCAGCCACAGCATGAACAGCCCCAGGTCGCGGGCCGCCGTACGCCATTCCCGGCGAGTGTCCCGGCACCACCGCAGATACAACACGATCCCACCGGCGTAGGACTTCGTGGTCTCGACCGCGCGGCTCCGCCCAAAGCGCAGCTCGCGCAGGAACGCATCCGCCTCCGCGACCACGCGTAGTTCGTCGTCCAGAACCGTCCAGTACGTACTTCTGAAGGCACCCGCACGGGCAGCGCCTGCATCCGAACCCCTCTCTCTGCGCGCAACGATCTACCGCGGAGCCACACCCCCGGAGAACCGTCGCAGCACCCCCAACGAAGAGGGGATCTGCGACGTCACGCAACAGGGAACGGTCCCCCAGAGAACGAGGCTCCGGATGGCCGCACGTCGTGCTGAACGACAGCGATCTCGCGGATCTGCCCTTCCCGGCGTGAAGACGATCGAGGTGCTCGGCTTCCTGCCGTCGAACCAGATCGACCCCGTCGCATGGGACAGGTCGTACTTCCTGAGGCGTCGAGGAAGCCGGCGCCGCCCGTACCGGTTGTTGCGGACGCGATGAAGCA